>NZ_JASDCB010000008.1:0-95555 GCF_030408135.1 Pseudoalteromonas sp. APC 3691
TTATGGCTTCCTTCAGACCCCACCGTTGGCCAGTGACGCCCTTGCCATTCAGATTATCTTCCCCTTAGTCAGGGTGATAAGGCATCTTTCAGCCTATCGGGTTTGCCAGCTTCGCTGGGCAAACAAACAAAAAAACCCGCTAAGTTAGCGGGCTATTCTGTTATATGGTGGAGAGATAGGGATTTGAACCCTAGATGGGCTATAAACCCATGCCGGTTTTCAAGACCGGTGCATTCGACCACTCTGCCATCTCTCCGATACTGCTAAGTTAAAAGTAAGAGTGTACTAATAACTATTTAAATGAATGATATTTTAATTACCACACACTTATTAAATAAGTGGTGGAGAGATAGGGATTTGAACCCTAGATGGGCTATAAACCCATGCCGGTTTTCAAGACCGGTGCATTCGACCACTCTGCCATCTCTCCGCACGGCCTGCATAATAGGGAAACCCATCCCTTTTGTGAAGCTTTTTTTTAAATTAATTGTTTAAGTGCCTAAAAAACAATTGATTTGTTTAAAGTTAAAACAAAATGTTTTTAATTTAGCCATCAATATACTTTTATTTAAATATTTAACTCTATTGATCTACAAAGGTTTGCCCAAACATATAAGAGTTGGTAATCTAATTTTAGTTAAATTATCGAAACACACACGTTTCACTTAAAGGAGCTCTACAATGGCGTTTAATCAATCGTACAATACCGCGAAACCGGTAATGTCTACCATTGAAACAAACAAGGTACTTAAAAACACCTACTTTTTACTAGCTATGACACTTGCATTTAGTGCAGTTACAGCCGGTATTTCAATGGCACTACAATTACCTTACTTTATGGGAATTGTGTTTACACTCGTTTCGTTCGGTTTATTATTTGTTGTAAATAAAAAAGCAGATACAGCATCTGGTGTATTTTGGGTTTTTGCTTTCACAGGTTTAATGGGGGCAGGCTTAGGTCCATTGCTTAACCATTATGCTGCATTACCTAATGGCCCAATGCTTATTATGCAAGCCTTAGGTTCTACAGCGCTTATCTTTTTTGGTTTATCTGCTTATGCACTAAATACTAAAAAAGACTTCTCATTTATGGGTGGCTTTTTAACTGTTGGCTTAATCGTTGTGATTGTAGCAAGCATCGTTAATATTTTTATTGGCAGTTCATTGATGTTTATGGTGCTTAATGCAGCAGTTGTACTGATTATGTCTGGTTTGATTTTATTTGATACAAGCCGAATCATAAACGGTGGTGAAACTAACTACATTCGCGCAACAGTGTCTTTATACCTAAGCGTATATAACTTATTTACTTCTTTACTTGCTCTACTTGGCGCAAGTGATGACTAATTAAATAGTTCTGTTAAAATAGCCCCTTTATTGGGGCTTTTTTATTGGAATTGTTTTGGCACGCTTTGTTCTTTCATTACATACACCACCATCCGATCACGATACCACGCAACGCATAGTTAAATTTGCGAATGCATGTTTAGCCCAAGGGCACACCATTGATGCTATTTTTTTATACCAGCAAGGTATTTATCATGCATCTACCCACTTTGATTTATCCTCAGACGAGCTTCAAATTTCAGCACTTTGGCAGCAACTTGCTGATCAAAAACTAAATTTAATGCTGTGTGTTACCGCCGCGCAAAAGCGCGGGTTAGATATTAAAAACACAGGTGTATTTAAAGTCGCAGGGTTAGCTGAATTTGCAATGCTTGCAAGCGACGCAGATAAATGGGTGCAATTTAAATGATAAACGTATTAGTAATGAGTCAGTGCAGCCCATTTGACGATTTAAATATTCGTGATGCACTTGATATGACATTGATATTTGCTGCTGTTGACCAAAATGTAAGTTGGTTGTTTAGCGGCCCCGCCGTTTTAGCTTTAAAAAAGCATCAACAACCAAACAATATTGGCTTAAAAGACTTTTTTAAAAATATTAAAACACTCGAAATATATGATGTTGAAAACATTTTCGTGTGTGAAAAATCATTGCTTGATTATGGTTTAAATAAACATGATTTACTCATAGAAGCAAAAGCTCTTAACTTTAGTCAACAACAAACACTAATTAAAGCGCAGCAACATGTGGTGAACCTATGAGTACGTTACATATATTTTCAAAGCCGCTTAACTATTACTCGGCAAATCAGCTAGAGAACTTAATTTTATCAGGCGATAAGGTACTACTTGTTGGTGATGCCTGCTTTGCAAAAAAACAATTTAGACAATTTGCAGATACACTGTTAATACTTGAACAAGACGCGCAAGTACGTGCAATAAAATTAGCAGATAACGATAAAGCAATTAGCTATGAAGACTTTGTGGCACTCACTTTATCAACTAATCAATCAATTACGTGGTAACTCATGCTTGAATTTAACAACCAACAGATTGAAACCGACAAACAAGGCTACTTGCTCGACCATACTTTATGGTCAAAGGAGCTGGCGCCTGTAATTGCTACTCAAGAAAACATCACACTTAGTGAGCAACACTGGGAAGTCATTAATTTTGTTCGTGATTTTTACATTGAATATAACACCAGCCCAGCAATTAGAATGCTTGTAAAAGCAATGGCTAAAGCACTCGGTGAAGATAAAGGTAATAGCCTTTATTTATATAAATTATTTCCTAAAGGCCCAGCCAAGCAAGCAACAAAAATTGCCGGATTACCAAAACCAGCTAGGTGCATATAATGAGAGCTAAATCAGACAATAATCAAGCAACACAAGCCAAGCCAAAAAGAAGTACTGGGCGTACTTATTCACGCAGTGCACTTAACAAAACGCCATCTGGTAAAAGAGAAATAAAGCCGCAAATAGCATCTAAAGACAGAAAAATTGTGTTATTCAACAAGCCGTTTGATGTGCTATGCCAATTTACAGATGACGCAGACAGAAAAACGCTTGCTGAATTTATCCCTATTAAAGAAGTTTACGCAGCAGGAAGGTTAGACAGAGACAGTGAAGGTTTATTGCTTTTAACAAACTGTGGAAAATTACAAAACACCTTAACTGCTCCTGATAAAAAAACGAATAAAACCTACTGGGCACAAGTTGAGGGTGAACCAACGAGTGAATCAATTAATGATTTATGTAATGGCGTAGAACTTAAAGACGGGCTTACACTCCCCGCTAACGTTAAAATAATTGATGAGCCAACAATTTGGGCGCGTACCCCGCCTGTACGCGAGCGAAAAGCAATCCCGACCACTTGGCTAAGTATTACTATTAATGAAGGTAGAAACAGACAAGTTCGTCGAATGACCGCGCATATTGGACACCCTACACTTCGCCTCATCCGCTATAGCATTGGCAACTATACGTTGGATGATATTAATTGTGGTGAATACAAAGTAATTAAGGGCGTAGTTGATGCATAAACCGCATGTCACGGTTGCAGCAATAGTAAAAAAGCAAAACGAGTTTTTACTTGTAAAAGAGCGAGATAAATTTACAAAGCAAATTTGTTACAATCAACCTGCGGGTCATTTAGAGCAAAATGAGACACTTGCACAAGCTGCAAGCAGAGAGCTACTAGAAGAAACAGGCTTAACGCTTGAGCCTATTGGGTTTTTAGGTGTTTATAATTTGCATGCCGATAACGCAGTGCACTATTTGCGATTCTGCTTTTTATTTGAAGCGCCTAATAATATAAAAGCACCAACACCAATGGATTCCGACATCATCAGCGCTAGCTGGTATACATTAGAGCAAATAAAATCATTACCTCTTAGAAGCCCTTTAGTGCTCAAGTGCATTAACGACAGCTTGAATCGACCACCGTTAAGCTTAGAAACTATTTATAATTGATTTACTCTGAGCTTAGCGCTATACAATTACGTCCTTGTTTTTTAGCATAATAAAGGGCGTTATCAGCGGCTTTAACAAAGCTGACTTCATTACTATTTGTATAGTCACTGATGGTATTAATACCCATACTTATAGATAAAAATCCGGTAAAGCTATCCTGATGTGCAATAGCTAAGTTTTCTACAGCCTTTTGTATTTGCTCAGCTATAAACAATGCCCCTTGCCTATCGGTTTGAGGTAATAAAACAACAAATTCCTCTCCGCCATATCGAGCCACAAAATCTTCTGGGCGACTAACAGTTGAAGCAATTTTTTGAGCCACATCATATAAACACGTATCGCCGGCTACATGCCCATACCGGTCATTAAATTGTTTAAAATAGTCAATATCGATAATAATTATCGATAGCATGCCTTCGCATTCTTTTGATTGTTCATACTCTTGTGTTAGTTTTTCATCAAACCGACGCCTGTTTGCAATTTTGGTTAATGCATCCAAAAAAGCCATATCCCTAAGTATATCCTCTGCTTCTAAACGCTCTGTAGCATCATTAAAAACAGCTAAAAACTCTTCACCTATATCAATTCCTGAAATTTCCATCATCACTTGTGAGCCATCACGACAAGAAACTCGATAGTTATTTGCAGGTATATCGTTATTATTATTCAGCGCCTTTTCAAGTGAATCTTGCCACAGCTTTTTTGCAAGCTCTCTATATTGTGGATCTGGGCACGCTTTTTCCCACCACAATTTAAGATTAGGTACATGCTCTACTGTATAACCAAAAACATCTACAAAGCGTTGATTAACTTTCAAAATATCACCCGTCTTAGAACACACATTACATACCGGCATTGGCAAAACGGTAAATAACCTAGCGTAGTGACTTATCTCATGTTTGCGCATAGGGTTGAGTGTACTTTGAGGTAAGTAACTCATTGGCATATCACTTTTTTCTATACTAAGCTTTTCGTCCATTTCTAAAGCGAAATACCATTCAAGCCACCAGTGCTCTACATGATCAAGTACCTTTAGCTCAATGTTCTTTTTAGCGGTTGAGCCCTTAATTAAGCTAAATAACTCATGTACATGATTTGGTTCTTGGTAAATATGGGGTTTTTTTAGTTTTATTAACTCATAAAAAAGATTATAGGCTGATTTTTTAAACTCTGTCGTCTTGCTAGAAAGTAATTCGCTATCCACAAAATCCGGTTTTTGTGTGTAATGCTCGACTAAAGAATTTATCTTGTTTATTTGATAGGCATAATTCATATATTCATTCCATTGACTATATTTCAAGCGGCTTTAAAATGGTTTACAACCATATACTCACCACTATTTTATTTTTATTAAGTGTATATTTACCCTAGTAGTTTTAAAAGAAAAATACTATTAATAAAACTCAATAACTACATGAATTATTCTATACTCTTAATTTATTAGTAAAGATCACTTTAATATTGCTAAAGTTACAGCCTGATAATGCGTTTAAGTCTAGTTTGCTATTTGTTATACAAATAAAATAGTGACAAATTATGTCCTTTGCCGCCCTACGCTCTTTAAGCACAAACAAAATACATGCTATAATCGCGGCCTTTCCAAGTTAACAGCAATCTGTATAAGCGAAATTATTCATGAGCGAAAATAGTCACATTAAAGTCATTGTTGGCATGTCCGGCGGTGTTGATTCTTCTGTATCTGCATATTTATTACAACAACAGGGCTACCAAGTAGAAGGCCTGTTTATGAAGAACTGGGAAGAAGACGACAATGATGAATACTGTGCCGCCGCTGATGACTTAAAAGATGCACAAGCCGTGTGCGACAAATTAGGTATTGAGCTTCACACAGTAAACTTTGCTGCTGAATACTGGGATAATGTATTCGAATACTTTTTAGCAGAGTACAAAGCCGGCCGTACACCAAACCCAGATATAATGTGTAATAAAGAAATTAAATTTAAAGCCTTTTTAGAATTTGCGGCTCAAGCACTCGGTGCTGACTTTATTGCAACTGGACACTACGTTCGCCGTGAACTTCGCGATGACAAATACGTAATGTGTCGCGGACTTGATAATAATAAAGATCAAAGCTACTTCTTATATACCCTAAGCCATGAACATATTGGCCAAACGTTATTCCCTGTAGGTGATATCGAAAAACCAGAAGTACGCCGCATAGCAGAAGAACAAGACCTAATCACGCACGATAAAAAAGACAGCACCGGAATTTGCTTTATCGGTGAGCGTAAATTTAAAGATTTTTTACAAAAGTTTTTACCAGCGCAACCTGGCGTTATCGAAGACACTGACGGTAACAACGTAGGCGAGCACGAAGGCTTAATGTACCACACGCTTGGACAACGCAAAGGCTTGTTAATTGGTGGTATGAAGGAAGGTTCTGGCGAACCATGGTACGTAGTTGATAAAGATTTAGAACGTAACGTACTTGTTGTTGGTCAAGGTAAAGATCACCCTCGCCTATACAGTAATGGTCTTAATGCAAACCAATTACATTGGGTAGACCGCGTTGGCCCTAAAGGCACCACTCGCTGCACAGTTAAAACACGTTACCGCCAAGAAGACTTAAGCTGTACCCTACTTGTAGGTGAAGACGGCATGGCTCGTGTATTATTCGACGAACCACAAAAAGCAGTTACGCCAGGTCAATCTGCTGTATTTTATGCAGAAGATGTGTGTTTAGGTGGTGGTATTATTGACTCGGTGATTAAGTAATGAATGAATACCAAGTCATGGCGCTTGCCGCCATGTGCCAGGTTGCTAAACAAGTTCAAAAAATTGCTCAATACGGCAGCAACAACGAACACGATTTAGAAATCTTACTTTCAAGTATTATTCAAACATCTCCTGAATCCCCAGAGGACGTTTATCAAGGTACAGATAACCTGCGTGATGGCTATAAAACATTAATGGCGCAGCTTACTGCAGGCGCTCAAAAAGATGTTGAAATAGTAAAGTACGTAGGTGGTTTAATGCAGCTTGAGCGTGCACTCAATGCAAACGACAAGAGCTTAAACGAATTAGGCAAACGAATTGATGATATTCATCGTCGTTTAGATCATTTTGCTATTACCGACGAGAGCGTTGTTGCCGGTTTAGCAGATATATACTCGTCGGTGCTGAGCCCCCTTGGGCACCGAATACAGGTTTATGGTAAACCCGAGTTATTAAAACAGCAGCTCACTCAAAATAAAATCCGTGCCCTATTACTAGCCGGCATTAGAAGTGCAGTATTATGGCGACAAATGGGCGGTAAACGCCGTCACTTTTTCTTTTCAAAAAGAAAAATACTCGCCATTGCTAAAACAAAAATTTAACTATCGTTCAAACTAAAATTTAGGAGTTATTATGGAGCTTTCAGCGTTAACGGCTATCTCTCCGGTGGATGGTCGCTACGGCAGCAAAACCACTGAACTACGCAGTATTTTCAGCGAATTTGGCTTAATTAAATACCGCGTAATTGTTGAAGTGCGTTGGTTGCAAGCGTTAGCTGCAGCAAGCGATATAAAAGAAGTACCTGCATTTAGCGAACAAGCAAATGCACTACTTAACGCTATTGTAGATAACTTCAGTGAAGCTGATGCACAGCGCGTTAAAGATATTGAACGCACTACAAACCACGATGTTAAAGCGGTTGAATACTTATTAAAAGAAAAAGTAGCCGATAACAGTGAGCTTCATGCAATCAATGAATTTATTCACTTTGCTTGTACTTCAGAAGATATTAACAATCTATCTCATGGTTTAATGCTTAGCGAAGCACGTAACAAGGTTTTACTCCCTTATTGCGATGAACTTTTAAGCGCAATTAAAGAAAAAGCGATTGAGTACAAAGCAATCCCAATGATGACTCGTACGCACGGGCAACCAGCTACACCATCAACGATGGGTAAAGAGTTTGCTAACGTATACATGCGTTTAAAGCGTCAACGCGGGCAAATTGCACAAGTAGAGATGCTAGGTAAAGTTAACGGTGCTGTAGGTAACTACAACGCACACCTTAGCGCATACCCAGATTACGACTGGCACACACATGCAGATAAATTTGTATCAAGTTTAGGCTTAACACTAAACCCATTTACTACACAAATTGAACCGCATGACTATATTGCAGAGTTGTTTGACGCAATTGCACGTTTTAACACTATATTGTTAGATTTTGACCGTGACATGTGGGGTTACATTGCCCTTAATCACTTTAAGCAAAAAACAATTGCAGGCGAAATTGGCTCATCAACAATGCCACATAAAGTTAACCCAATTGATTTTGAAAACTCAGAAGGTAACTTAGGTTTAGCAAACGCTATTTTTGCTCATCTTGCACAAAAATTACCCGTTTCTCGCTGGCAGCGTGACCTTACTGATTCAACCGTATTACGTAACCTAGGTGTAGGTATGGGTTATGCAATTATTGCATACCAATCAACACTTAAAGGTGTAAGTAAGCTTGAAGTAAACGAGCAACGTTTAGCTGACGAGCTTGATCAAAACTGGGAATTACTAGCCGAGCCGATTCAAACGGTTATGCGTAAATATGGCATTGAAAAACCATACGAAAAACTTAAAGATTTAACACGCGGCAAACGTGTAAATCAAGAAATAATGGCTGACTTCATCGATGGTTTAGACCTTCCAGAGCACGCTAAAGTAGAAATGAAAAAACTAACACCTGCTAATTACATTGGTCGTGCTGTTGAGTTTATTGATGATTTAGTTTAAAAACTAAATTGCTCTTTTAAAAAGCGAAAGGATCATCCTTTCGCTTTTTTTGTTTTAACCCCATTGCACTAACTAGTAGGTATAATGTATGGATCAATTAAAAATAAATAATTTGTCTGAGCAAGAGTTTTTAAGCCATTTTTGGCAAAAAAAGCCGCTTTTAATCAAACAAGGTTTTGCTAATTTTCAAGACCCGCTTGATGCTAATGAACTTGCCGGCCTAGCAATGGAAGAAAGCATAGAGTCACGTATTATCACCAATCATAAAAATGACTGGCAAACGCACCAAGGTCCATTTGAAGACTTTGAGCAGTTAACAGACGAAAATGCCACCTTATTAGTGCAAGCTGTTGATCATTGGCATCCTGAAGCTGCACAACTACTAGAGCCATTTAGGTTTATTCCAAACTGGCGCATAGATGATTTAATGATTAGCTATTCAACGCCTAATGGTGGTGTTGGCCCACATTTAGACCAATATGACGTATTTATTATTCAAGGCGAAGGTAAACGTCATTGGCGCGTAGGCCTGCCCGATCCAACACTTAAGCAGTTTGCTCAAAACAAAAAATTACTGCAAGTAGAAGCATTTGAAGCCGTAATCGATTGCATATTAGAGCCTGGCGATATTTTATATATTCCACCAGGGTGCCCTCACGAAGGTTACGCTGTAGAAAATGCACTAAATTATTCAGTTGGTTTTAGGGCGCCAAACCAACAAGATTTATTGTCGAGCTTTGCCGATCATATTATTGATACCGAAAGCGGACAAAAACGTTATACCGATCACAACATCACATTAAGAAAATCAAAGGGTGAACTTACAAACCTTGAAGTTGATAAAGTTAAAACATTGATGGCGGCACTTTTAGAAAATGACGATTTATTTAAACAATGGCTAGGCTCAACGCTTAGTCAGCCCAAACATGAAATGGATTTAGCGCCAGTAGAGCCTCCATTTACGTCAGAGCAAATAAGCGATGATTTAAGTAATGAAGAAGCAGTGTTTGAACGCTTAGGTGGCACACGCGCTATTTATCAGCAACTCGATACAGAAGTTTTACTAAGTGTAAATGGCGAAAATTACGCTATGCCGTTAACCGACTTAGCGGCGGTAAAACTACTTACCGATAATACTGAGTTTGAAAGTTCAGCATTAAATTTAATAAAGCCAAGTTTAGTTTTTACTCAAACTTTTACTACACTTGTTAATGAGGGGATCTGGTTTAATATAGACCACGAGTAATAATACCAATTTTATTAATAATGATGAGCACGTTACAGCGTAAAATATTATGTATACAGGTCAGTTAAAATTTTTAATTTTCATCTGATATTGGCTTAAATAATTTTGCTGTGATTGCTTACTCATTCTAATTTGGTATCAATAGGAGTTTGCAATGGGCTATCTGGTTGATAAGGTTGAATGGGATATAAAAAAAGATATGCTACAAAAAATTCGAGAGCGAGTTTTTGTTTACGAGTTACATATCCCCAAGCATATCGAATTTGATAGCCTAGATAAAATTGCATTACATGTACTTGTTACAGACGATGCAAACTGCCCAATAGCAACAGGTAGATTATGTAAAGATGGCTTGATCGGCAGAATAGCTGTATTACCTGAGCACCGTAATCGCAAAGTGTATAAATCGCTTCTCAACTTTATTGTTGAATTAGCCTCAAACCAAGGTATTGAAGAAGTAAGCATTAATTGTATTTTAAATGAGGTAGAACGTTTTAAGCGAAATGGCTTTATTCAGCAAGGGAATGTATTTATGGAGGCGGGAATTCCTAGGCAACGTATGCAATGCCCTGTTTCGGCGTTTAATACTACTCCCTTCACACTTGTGCATTAGATAAAGAAAAGGGCGATAAATAAGCTATCACCCTCCACTTTTTACTTAACCCAAACCGTCGTTACTTTGCCTCATTTGCCCATAGCGGCTCATTATCATACATTTCGTACAAGCCATGTGCTCTATTGATAAGTAAGTTAGCAAAGTCTACCTGTGTTTTATCACGCGCGCCTGTACTCATAATCTGATCCGCTTTTAATTGCCACTGCAAAGAAAAGTAACGCATTGCATCACGAGCATCTGTAGCTGCACTTACTTCAGCATGATCTGTAGGTAACCGCCCTGTTACTACCCAATATGTTTTACCGTTCTGTGCTTTAAATTTCCACATTGCACAAAGTGGTGCTAAAAATCGACTGTCTTTATCAACTACTGATTTTGGCATAATGCCCTTTTCGGCTAAATGCTTTTGCGCTGTTTGAAAACATTCGCGTTGCCACTGCATTCTTTGCTCATCGGTTATAACTTGTTCTTTTGCTGTTAACGGCTTTTTTTCTTGTTGCTGCATTTTTATTAACCTTTTACTTCTTTTTTAACACTCTAAGGGCTTAGTAAATAAGGTGCAAGTATAAAACGGTCATTTGCACCTTAAAGCGCTCTGTTTGCTGTGTTTTTAGCCAAACTATTATTTTATATTGTGATCAAACGAACCCACATCACCCGGAAATACTACTGGCGACTCAACACCGTCTTTACTAACAGAGGCTACACCAAAGTAATAATTATCAATCACTACGTTTTTAAGTGTGTACTGTGAAACCTTACCAACGTATTTACTAAACTGCCATTGCGGCTCGCTCGTGTAACGCCAATAAATTTTATAGCCAGCAATATTTTCATCATTGCTTTGTTGCCATGAAAACGATGTATCAGCTGTAACAGCTCCTTTTATTTTAACTTCTTTTGGCGGTGCGGGCGCCCACGCCATAGATGCCATCGTTACCGCATTAAGTGAAGTCAACTTAGCTGTATAATCAAAATCAACGCCTTCAATAGTATCGCCATACTCAACGCCATTTTCAGTGCGTAAATCTTGATGCTGACGATCGTAGTGCTCGTTAGTTTCCATAATACGCACTGCTGCAAAACCTGCATCATTAAATGGACGATGATGCCCACCACGGCCAAATCTATCTAATCGATATACAAGCATTGTATCTAGGTTAGGAATGTATCTGTCAGTAATAGTATCTATGTAGCGCGCTAAATTTCGACTCGCCGAATCAACTTCACCACCCGTAAAGCGGCGAGTATTAGCTTGCTCTTTTGTTTCTACAACACGGGTACCTTCTGAAAATATACGCGCAGTTGTATTATCAGTTACCCCATTAATACCGGTAATATTGCCAATCATATCGTTGTTTAAAACGCCATGAACTTGCCAGTCATGCTTTTGTGCATAAGCCGTTAATATTTTTCCACCAAACAAACCCTGCTCTTCGCCCGAAAGCGCCGCGTAAACTACCGAACCATTAAATTTGTATTTACTTAAAACACGAGCAGCTTCAATTACTCCCGCTACACCTGATGCGTTATCATTTGCCCCAGGTGAATCACTCGTAAAGTCCATAACATCACTTACACGAGAATCTATATCACCCGACATAATCACCATGCGATTAGGTTCGCTTGACCCTCGTTGAATAGCCACAATGTTAACCACTTCAACAGGGTTAGGAATGCGTTTTTCGCCCGATATAGTGTCCTTTACTTCAATGATTTCCAAACAACCGCCACACTGCGCGGATATTTTTTCAAATTCATTTTTTATCCAGCGCCTAGCCGCACCAATGCCTCGAGTATCCGATTTAGTTTCTGAAAGCGTATGGCGGGTACCGAAATCCACCAGCGTTTGAATGTCACTACCAATACGTTCGGCTGATACTTGAGCTGCTATGTCATGTAATTTTTGCTGTTCTGTGTATTGAAGTTGTGTTTTCCCATGTGCTGATAGTGCAAGTGTGCAGGCACCTGCAATTGCAGTAAATTTAAGTAACGTTGTTGTGATTTTCAAAGGTGTTTTAAGCATCTATTAGCTCCTAATTATTATAGTTTAACCATTACTTAACTAAGATTTTATGGCAATACATTTGAGGTAGATGCAGAAAGGAGCACGCTAAAGCGCATTTACTAGAGGTTACTAGGAAAGTAAAAAGCCCACTACCTTTAATAGGTACTGGGCCAAAATTTATTATGCATACTTTTAATGAGTGGTTTTAATGAGTGGTTTTAATATCAAATTCTTTCAAAAAGGCCTCATGTCCTCCTAAGCTTGCAAGCACACCAGCAGAAAACATAAATATTAATACAAATGCTAAACAGCTCAAAAACTCCGAACTATTTTCAGGCTTAATATAGTAGTTAAGTAAAAAACCACTCAATACACCTATAAAAGCTATTTTGCTAAATAAAAAGTAACTTGGGATCTCAAATGCCCAAACTGAGGTATTGTTTACAAACTGCCTATATCCATACGTCATAAAAGCCAACATACCAACAATACTAATTGCAAAAGTAGACACTGTGGTTAACACGCTCATATTTTTATAAATAAGCACATACCCTAATCGTAAAGAATAGATAAATACCGCAAACCACGCTAAAACAGCAGGCCCTAAAATCAATCCCATTTCCAATCCTTGAATAACGTCTAAGTAATTAACCTCTAAATACAATATTATATTTAGAGGTTAAATTACAAACCTTGTTACACAATAATCTATTTAAAAATGTGTTTTTCGTGGCACACTGTCATTGTTTATATATTAATAGTTTAAGTTATGCGTCAGCTAAAAGAAGATACAATTAAAAGTAACCTTATTGAGTCGCAGCAAAGTGCATACGGCCCCGTATGCGTGTATCAAAATAAAGAATATCGTTGGTTAACGCTTGCACAAAAAACCAATGAAGACATTACAATTCAGGGCGTTATGAACCTTATACACCCTGAGCAAGTAATAGTACCTGTAAACCAGTGTATGATGTTATTTTTACTTAAACCGGTAGATACACTAAATATATTAAATTTAGGCTTGGGCACTGCAGGGTTTGAGCGAATTATGTATCACTTACAAAGTAATACGCCTTACATAAACACCATCAATACATTTAACACGGTAGAAATAAACCCAAGCATTGCCTTAATTGCTGCCCAGCACTTTAAGTTACCAATTAAGCACAGCACCTATTTACAATGCGCCGAGCAATATATTACCCAATGCTCTGATCACTTTAACGTAATCACTATCGATATTTTTAGTGGTGAATATCATCAGCCTTTTTTAACCAGCGATAGCTTTTGCCAAAATATAAATCGCTGCAGTGAGCAAAATACGCAAGTAATCATTAATTTAAACCCACAAACAGGCCAAGAGCTGCAAATGCTTTTAGTACTTTTAAGGCAACATTTTAAGTGCTTAGGGATAATAGAGTTTAACGAATACAAAAATATAGTGATCATACTAAGCCAGCAAACATTAATGCATATAAACGTTGATGAAATACAAAACTCACCGGTGTTTATAAATTTTGCACCAAACCTTTATAAAAGTATTAACAGCATTTACCACATTGAATAAAACGCGTTACC
The DNA here is from genome assembly GCF_030408135.1 of Pseudoalteromonas sp. APC 3691. Taxonomy (NCBI): domain Bacteria; kingdom Pseudomonadati; phylum Pseudomonadota; class Gammaproteobacteria; order Alteromonadales; family Pseudoalteromonadaceae; genus Pseudoalteromonas; species Pseudoalteromonas sp. APC 3691. The sequence continues at coordinate 14,010 of NZ_JASDCB010000008.1, forward strand.
GACCAGGTTCATGTTTTTCATAGCACGGTAAGCTTGTTTCTAACTTCTCCCAGTTAGCTTTAGACGTAACAAAATTATGCGATAAAACCTGCTCAGTAATATCGCTATCAAATATTCCTAAACGAATTCGTATTCTGCTTTTGTCATCATTATTGCTACTATAAACTGGCGAGCCACACCACTTACAAAAGTAACGAGTACGCCCTACTTTAAAACTATACTCGCTAAGTAGTGCCTGCCCTTTAGTTATTGTGAAGTCATCTGTATTTACAAAGCCATTGGTTGCAAATGCAGTCCCGCTGTTTTTTCTGCACAGTGAACAATGACAATGAATAATAGTAGGGCGTGTTGTTCTTTGGTGGTTGAATTTGCAGCAGTGTGTTTGGTATTTAGGCAAGGCAGAGCCTATGATATGTGGTTGTTCCCCATACATAGGCGATAACGTAGCATAAAGACCAAACATGCGCTGCCCTTTGGGTTCTTTCTAGGGACGATTGACTCTTTGTTGCTCGGTTTTTACTTAGCCCACTAGGTTACAAACCTTGCGCCGCGATTAAATCGCCCCTAGATTGAACAAATTTCAATCCATAAAGATCAACACGCCCTAGTTATACTGCCCGACACTTCAACGTTTACCTCACCACACAAACACGAACCCGTATACATATAACATCCTAACTATTAAATTATTTTTATACTCAGTTAAAATTTGCTGAGTTGATTTAATGGATAAGTTTACTGGTTAATTTTCTGAATGGAATAATAATTTTTATATCTTCGCAGTTCCCACGCCATTACGTATTGCTTTAATGATTGACATAAAAACATTAAATTGGTTACATAACCTTTACTTTAAAGTTATAGCCAAAACAATAATTGGTTAACCAAAAAACCTAAACTTACTGAGAGCCAATTATGCATTGTAAACACATGTCACTTTTATGTTTGTTAAGCGCGTTAGCGTCGTGTTCAACCATTTCTAAAAACACGTCAAGCGATTGGCTACTTATTGATGACTTTGAAAATTCACTTAGCAAGTGGCAAAGTGTCGATACGCAAAATGAAACTAAGCCACAGGTTAAAAACCCACAAATAACAGTTATACAATCAGAACAAGCAAACTCATCAACAAATCATTATTTACTAAAAAAGCCTGCGGCTGAGAGCATTGTAGGAAATCGTAAAGCGCTTTCTTATACAAAACTTCCACAAGCGGTTGAAGTTGGTCAAACCTACACATTTTATATGCGTATAAACGTGGCTGCTTTTCCTAATAACCATGCTTTTGGATTAAGCAACCTTACGCCAGAGCTAATTAATAAACATTCGTACGATGCGTTTGAGCCTACACTTCGCGTAACCGATAAAACAGAATCAAACGGGCTTGTAAACGATGGCGCATTAATGGTTAAAACCGACAGCGGGTATAGCAACATTCAAAACTACACTACCAAACAATCGGCCAAGCCACTGCAAACAAATACCTGGTACGACGTATGGTATGTTGTTAATAACGCAGCAGCCTTAGAGCAAGGTCAGCAATATGATGTTTACGTAAAAGGTGGTGAATTTAGCAAGCAAACACTGGTGTATAAAAATGCACAATTTAGAATGAAGCGCGAACAACCTCTTATATATTTTTTAGCAAACTGTAATACAGGCCCAATTAAAAAGCCTTACGGAAATGGTGGCCTCAGATATGACGATTTATACATGAGCAAAGGTACAAACCTAAATAACCCAATGCTATAAAAGTAAGTGAAGTGTTTTTAGGTGTTCTTTTATACATAAGTTTATATTAATAACGCTCTAGCATATTCACAATTAATACCCTACAAACCTGCATTTAAAAATACTTAAATGGTATGATACTCGTCATTATTTGCCATTTAAGTTTTTAAAATGTATCGATTATTTGAAAAAATGACAAAAGCATTTCCTGAGGACCAACCCACTCAGCCGCCTTCTACTTTATTTGCTTTTTGTCGCCACTACACCAAAGGAATGGAACTGTCGTTGCTGCTTATGTCAATCAGTGCCGCCATGCTCGCTATTTTAGAGGTTTCTTTATTTAGCTACATGGGCCAACTTGTTGATTGGTTAACCGCCTACACGCCCGAAACTTTGTTTATAGAGCAAAAGTCTGAACTTATTAAAATGGCTGTCATGCTGTTATTAGTATTGCCCATTGTTGTCTTTTTCCATTCTGCTATTTTGCACCAAGCATTGCTTGGCAATTATCCTATGTCAATTCGTTGGTTAGCACATCGTTATTTACTGCGCCAAAGTGTTAGCTTTTATCAAAATGAATTTGCAGGAAGAATAGCCACTAAAGTACTACAAACTTCTTTAGCCGTTCGCGAAACAGTGACCAAACTACTCGATGTATTAATGTATATCGTGGTTTATTTTGGCTCAATGGTATTTTTAGTTGCCGAAGCTGATTGGCGCTTAATGATCCCTTTATTAGTTTGGTTGGTTTTATACATTTGCGTGCAACTTTACTTTGTACCGCGCCTTAAAAAAATTGCCAGCTCACAAGCCGATGCGCGCTCAGAAATGACTGGTCGTATTGTTGATAGTTACACTAACATTTCAACTATTAAATTGTTTTCGTATACCCAGCGTGAAGAGCAATACGCAAAACAAAGCATGGATGTATTTTTACAGCCTGTGTACAAGCAAATGCGCTTAGTAACCAGCTTAAACTTTGTTATTCAAAGCTTAAATTACATATTAGTATTTTCGGTTGCCGCTGTATCACTTTATTTATGGTCGCTTAGCGTAATTAGCGCCGGAGCTATTGCTGTTGCTGTTAGCTTAGCGCTTAGATTAAACGGTATGGCGCAGTGGATCATGTGGGAAATAAGCAGCTTGTTCGAAAACATTGGCACCGTAGCCGATGGTATGAAAACACTGTCGAACCCTATCGAAGTTGCCGATAAACCAAATGCTGATACGCTTAACGTAAGCCAAGGTGCTATTGAGTTTAACAACGTACACTTTAACTACGGCAAAGCTGCAAAAGAGACTAATCGCAGCCCTGTAATGAACGGTTTAAACTTAAATATTAAACCTGGCGAAAAAATTGGTTTAGTCGGTCGCTCTGGCGCGGGTAAATCAACACTTGTTAACTTATTACTGCGCTTTTACGATACCGACTCTGGAACAATAAAAATTGATGGGCAAAACATCACAGACGTTAGCCAAGAAAGCCTACGCCGCTACATAGCAATGGTAACGCAAGATACCTCCTTGCTTCATCGCTCAGTAAAAGACAATATTTTGTACGGTCGCCCCGATGCAACCCACGATGAGATGATCAACGCGACCAAACAAGCTAAGGCGCTTGAGTTTATAAACGACTTGGTCGACAGCAAAGGCAATAAAGGCTTTGATGCACAAGTGGGCGAACGCGGTGTTACGCTTTCAGGCGGTCAACGCCAACGTATTGCTATTGCACGTGTACTACTTAAAAATGCACCCATACTTATACTCGACGAAGCCACCAGCGCACTCGACTCAGAAGTAGAAGCCGCAATTCAGGCAAGTCTTGATGATTTAATGACAGGTAAAACAGTTATTGCCATAGCGCACAGGCTATCAACCATTGCACAAATGGATAGATTAATTGTACTTGATGACGGCGGCGTAGTTGAGCAAGGCACTCATGAACAATTAATCGCTAAGGGTGGAATATACGCAGCCCTATGGACACACCAAACAGGCGGGTTTATAGGCGTCGATTAGCCATTAATATTACCTTACGGTAGAGGTAGTTTTATTCTGCTTCTACTTTAAACAAAAAAGCGAAGATGCCTTAGAGGCTCTTCGCTTTTTTTATCGTTATAAATAAATTTTATAACTTTTTTATAAATTAAGAGATTAGTCTTAACCCTATCATTATCAGCATAACCACATTAGCAAGTACGCCGATTAAAAAAAAGTAACTACGTGGGCTTGGGTTTTTCTCCGTTGCTATAGCGTAGTACAGCGCCATGTGAATTAAACGCGCAATTAAATACACCCAAATACACATTGCAAAAATCGGGCTTTGATAATTAATTACAAACGCAAATAACACCGTACCTATAAATAATGCGCTGTTTTCAAGCGTATTATGAAACGTACGATGCGCTCTAAATATAAAGCTGTCGTGCGATAAATCCTCGTCAATTTTACCTGGTACAGCATTTGGTTCTTTAGCTTTGCTAAACGTAGCCACAGCCCACTGTACAAGCAACATAATTAAATAGAGGTAAAATGCCAAATAGGCCGTAAGTGCAACTTCAGTCATTATTAAATCCCTTGCTTTGTTTTTAACTTAGTATTGATTGCAATTTTAAAGCCTAAGTTAATACACTGATATTAAAAGGGTTAATCTAATAAGCCTAATTACATATGTAAGTAACACACAGCATTGTATAAAATTTACTTGTTATAATTTAAAAAAATAACATCAAAACTAAACTGTATACTGCTGGATTTACTCCGATCTATAAAGTTTAAACTCTTCAAGTGAAGCATCCCATAACGCTACCTGATTACGCCCCAAAGACTTAGCCTCATAAAGAGCTAAATCAGCCTGTTCAATCAACTCAGAAGGTGTTCTTGCTTTAAATTTAATAGACGTAACCCCAAAGCTACACGTAACAGGAATATCATCAAATGTCGCTTTTTCAACTTTAATACGAATAGCCTCAGCTATACGTATTGCTTGCTCTTGAGTTGTGTTGGGCAAAATAATACAAAATTCTTCGCCACCAAAACGGGCCACGCTATCACTTTTACGTATATTAGCTTGTAAAAGCTCGGCTACGCCACAAAGTACTGTGTCGCCAATGCTATGCCCATAGGTGTCGTTAACGCTTTTAAAGTGATCAATATCGACCATTAAAATACAGTACTCTTCAATCTGAGGTAAATCCAAAAAGTCGCGATTCATAACCTCAAATAAAATACGACGGTTATAACAATTGGTTAAAGGGTCTCTTGCTGCCAAATAGTCTAACTCTTCATTACGTTTTTTAGAGGCAATAAAACTCCTATAAACCAGTAGTACAATAGTTAAACAAGCGGCTAATAAAAATGCGAGCGCAATGCTGGCGTATTTATTCTTTGATAGCTCTAGCTCTGATATAACTCTAGCTTGGGCGGCGATTTCAATTTGATTATTTTTCTTTTCAAGCTCAAGCTGATGGCGTTTTTCTTTTTCTCTTAACGTCTCAAGCTCTATTTCCATTTTGTACGAATGCAAATGTGCTTTTTCAAGCGCCAACTTATCTTCACTTCTTTCATTTTGAATAATATCGGTTAGGGCTATTTCTTCTTCTGCATGACGAAGTGACTCTTCTATACGACCACGCAATTTTTCTGCTATTCGAATTTCACGATAGGCATATAGCATATGTAATTTATCATCTATTTCGGTTGATAAAGCGAGTGACCTTTTCAGTAAAGAAATCGCCTCATTTGTATCAATACCAATTAAAATGCCCGCAAGCGCAGTAAGCGACTTTATCTCATAAAGTTTACCACCTGTTTCTCTGGCAAACGACAATGACTCTTTGTAATACTCTATAGCCTTGTTGTTATTTCCTTGGGCACGATAAATATTACCAATAATACGTGCTGTTGTAGAAATGTACGATGTAAGGTTTTTGTTTTTATAAGTGATATAAGCTTTTTTAGCATATTGCATTGCTGATGCTAAGTCGCCAGATTCGAGGTTAATAACAGCCATTTCTCTTAAAGCTGAAGCGAGCGTTTTTTCCTCGACCATACCTTTTGGCAAATCGATGGTTATTTGATAGAAAAATTCGGCCTGATCAAACTGCCTTAATCGTGTATATACCAGTCCCATTTGATTTGATGTTTTAGCAATCCCAAGCATGTTATTTACTTTTTTATAATATAAATATGCCTCATTTATATGTTCAAGTGATTTTTCATAAAGATTAATATGACGATAAATAATACCCGCCCCTAGTAATGCTTTAGCAAAGCCGGCAGGATCGTCAATGTCTTTATGTATTTCTAATGCGCGAGTGGAGTAATCAAGGGCTAAAACTAAGTTATCTAAATAACGGTGTGCTTCTGCTAGTGTATTTAAAGTACGCGCCATTAGCTTTAAATCACCTAAATTAGAATATACCTCTAAAGCTTTTGTATAAAAGTGAGCCGTTTGCTCTCTATTTTTGAGGCGTTTGTACGACTGAGCTAATTTTTATACGTTTCACCTAACTGTCTTTGTATTAATTCGTCTTCATCAACAAGGTATTTTAAAGCAGATGTGTATTGCGCGTTCGCGTTATTGTACTTTTTTTGTTCATAAAACGAATCCCCCTTAGTAAGGAGCACCTGCGCTATAATAAAGTCATCGCCATACACAAGGGTTGTTGGTAATAAAGTTTCAATGCGGGTAGTAAGTTCGTCATAACGTTTTTCTTCTAATAATATATTTATATAATTAATAGACGCCTTTATTTGGTTTCGTGAATCATTTAATTTGCTGTAGTAAACAGAGGATTGTAAAAAGTGCTCGAGCGATTCATTAATATTGTTATTTTTTTTATTCGCCCTACCTAGCAAGTTATGTAGCTTTGCGCTAAGTAACATGTCATCAGCACTTTGCGCTTGTGACAACAACGCCTTACTTAGTTCAATACTTGTTATAACGTCAGTATCTATAAGTAATTCAGCTCTTTTTAGCAGCCCTGCATTAGATTCATTAGTTAAACTGTATGAGGTGGTTTCTTGTGCGTAAGCGCTGTTTAAGCTAACAAACAAAGCAAAAAGCAAAGCTTTCACTAAAAATGTAAAATTATAAATTCGCTTTACAATGAAACTATGTATTTGCGAAGGTAAATCCATATTTCGCTTATGATTCAAGTAGGTATAAAATTCCATATTTACCATTTTAGTAATTTATTATTAATACAATTCAAAAGGCTGATAATAAAATATACAAACCGGCGCAATACATCAAGTATTGCTGCTATATGAATACTTTTAATTTATAATTTTAGCATAATTATGCATAGAGCAAGCCTAGCTTCTTAGTTTTAGTGTAACTAACACAATACCATGATCGGTACTTAAATCATCACGCGCAAATTCGGGGTTAATTAAGTGACGATCATAAGTATTATACTCAATCACCTCAAAAAAACTGCCAAGGTAGCTGGCATCAAACTCACATGATAATAAAATATAATCAAGCACGGAGCTGCTCGCGCCATAATAATGTGTTGGTGCTCTTAAAGGCATAAGCTTAGTTGCATTAACATTTTTTGCTTCGTTTTCATCAGCTAAATCAAAAATGCTATTGCTTTCACTATCGCTTATTTCATCGCTAGTCATTGCCCCGCCATTTAATAGGTCATCTTCGCTTAGCTGCGACTTAACAAACAAATCCCATGAATCATTTAAACAATATTTAGCGAGGTAGGTTTTAGCATCAAATGCAGGCGCAAAGCGTAGCGTACTTGTCAGTAAATGGCTTAATACGCCACCCACAAGTTCATTATTAAAGTCCCCCATTAATAGCATGGGTTGTTGCGTAGCTTCGCGACGAGCAATCATTTGTATCATCAGTAATGTAGCTTCACTGCCACGCTGAATAGTTGAGCCCCACCCACCCGCTACATTCGCTTTTAAAATTTCAATTATGTTTTGCTCGGGTGTAAGCTCTTTATTATGCTCATCGACATTAATCATTGGGCGCTTAGATTTAAAATGCACCACGTAACAATCGGTATTACCTATATGCGGCAGCGTTATAGTTGCTCTTAGTACTTTGCGACTAAAAGTAAACTCACTATTAAGGCCAAGCGCAATTGCAAGCTCACTATCGTGCTCAACCGCTGCTACTTCAACTATGGGGTATTTAGAGGCGATTGCCACTACGGGGCGTTTATAAATAAAGTCATCAATCACCTCTGGCGTATCAACTACAGCAAAGTAATTATAACCTTGCTCGCCTACTAGCTCTTTTAATGAGTCAATGCTAAACACTTCCTGAAAACCAATCACATCAGGGGCATGTTCTGTTAAGTAATCAACAATCCAACGCTGCTTTTTAGCCCACTGCTGCGCGGTATAAATTTTCTCAAACTCATAGTATGCATTGGGCGGCTCAAGATAGTTAAACAGGTTAAATGTGGCTATTTTTAGGTGGGTGTTAATAATTACAGATTCATCACTGTTTAAATCTGTATCTAACTGTTTAAGATCTTGATTGCTGATGGGGTTCGCCTAAGTAAAGTTGAAAGTGTTGCTGGCTTATAAACTATCATTTTATTACATGTTTACGTAATAAATCAGCCAGCTTAATTGTAATTTTATACACTCTTTTATTTTAGTCTTTATTATATCTCTCAATAAATAGCATTAACGTGCTTAACCATATAAAATTCGCGGTAATTAAATATGAGCGAAGCGACATTGTAATGAGTAGAAAGATTGAACTATTAGCCCCAGGCGGTGATGTAAACGCGGTAAAAGCCGCCATTGTAGCCGGTGCTAATGCGGTTTATTGTGGGTTAGATACCTTTAATGCACGTAACCGAGCGTCTAATCTTTCGTTTGATGAGCTTAACGGCGCACTTCGCCTAGCCCATGAATACGGCTGTGAAATATTTTTAACGCTAAATGTAGTTATATTAGAGCACGAAATGGGTGCGCTCTTTAAGCTACTTAATCAACTCGTAAATACCACGCTCGATGGCATTATTGTGCAAGATTTAGGGTTGTTCAATATAGTTAAAAAGCACTTTCCTACTTTGCATATTCACGCATCAACTCAGTTAACCACACATAACGAATCACAAGTTGAATTTTTAGCGCGTATTGGCGCTACACGTGTAAATTTATCGCGAGAGCTTAACTTAACTGAAATTAAAATATTGACCGACGTAGCGCATAAATGCAACGTATTAACCGAGGTGTTTGTACATGGTGCATTGTGTATTGCGTTTTCGGGGCAATGTTATTCAAGCTCAGTAAGTGTGGGTAACTCAGGTAACCGTGGTCGCTGCTCACAAGCATGTCGTGATGAATACGAGCCAACGGCGATGGGTAACAAACATCCGTTAAACTTAAAAGACAATTCAGCCTATTTTGATTTACCGGAGTTGGTAGCCGCAGGTGTTGACTCGTTAAAAGTAGAAGGTCGCATTAAAGGTGCTAACTACGTACATACCGTTATTGATAGCTGGCGCAAACAAATAGATACCTTTGTGCAAACAGGTAACTTAATTGAAGACGATTCAAGCTTATACAAAGTATTTAACCGTAATTTTACTAATAAGTTTTTGCAAGGTGACATGACAAAAAACATGTTTACCGACAACCCGCGCGACCATAGCTTTGATCACGCTAACGAAAAGAGTAACGCGATTTCGGTTGTGCAAATTTACGATGCACAGCAAGAGCTCGCCGCAGAAAAAAATGACATTGATACGTTAGTTAAAAAGAAGATTGAGTTTTTAGATATTTCAAAACGAGAACTACACTTTGAGTTTGGGGGCCAATTAAACCAGCCATTTACAGTAACACTGACAATAAACGATAAACACGACAACACCCTAGCAGAGCAAAGCGCCCTTCAACCTCTACGCTTTGAAGTTCAATCGCAAATGCCTATGCAAACCGCCGATAAATCAGTTGTTGATATTGCTGCCATTGATAAGCGCTTTAAAACCTTTAGTAATGCCAATTTTGAAATTAAAAATATGGATTACTCAAACTTAGGCAACAACTTAAGCATTCCGTTTAAAGAGCTTGCCCGTATTAAAAAGCAAGTCGCGTTTTTATTAAACGAAGGTAAAGACGTCCTCGCCCCTGTTGAACTGCCAAAACTAGTAAACCACCCTAAAGCCGATAACAAAACAACACTCTCTATTTTAATATCGGACATAAAAGACGTTCACCTATGTGATTTAACAGGTGGCGATGTTTACTTTAAATTACCAGAGAGCTTTAGAACCGATAACGATAAATACATTAATGTATTTTTAGAGCACCCACAGTTAATTCCGTGGTTTCCAGCCGTGTTAATTGGTAAAGATTTTGAAGAAGCGGTACGTTTGCTCGAGGTTGTAAAACCTAAGCTTATTATTAGTAACAACACAGGCGTTGCATTTAAAGCAGTACAAATGGGTATTGACTGGATTGCAGGCCCGTTGTTAAACACCACAAACTCTTATGCGTTACTAACACTACAAGAAGATTTAAACGCAAAAGGCGCGTTTATTTCAAACGAAATAAACAAACCACAAATGCGTAATATTAAACGCCCTAACAACTTTAAAATGATGTACAGCATTTATCATCCAATACTAATGATGACCAGCCGACAGTGTTTTTTCCAGCAAACAGTAGGATGTAAAAAACCACGTATTGACGCAAGCTGTATGCTGAGCTGTAAAAAAGAAACCACCGTTACCAATGTTAAAGGTATTAGCTTTGCTATTGATAAACAAAAAGGCGGCTACCCAAGTATTTATAACCATGAGCAATTTTTAAACATGGATATTGTGAGTGACTTTGCCGACAAATTTGACGAGTTTATGATTGATTTAACCGACATTGGTTCAGGCGATAAAGAAAAACTAGATAAAGCCGTGTTACTTGCGCATTTTCAGGATTTAATTAGCGGGCAAACACAAGCGGTTGAACACTTAAATAGCTTGGTTAAAGTACAAACCCGCCAGCAGTATGTTGAAGGCCTAAACAGCTAAGGTAGCTAACATGACATTGCCATTATTATATTCATTACAACACTGCCCATACGCAATGCGTGCACGAATGGGTATTTTAATGGCGGAGCAACACGTGCTACTACGCGCTATAAAAACTAAAAATAAACCGCCGCATCTTTTGCAAATATCGCCAAAAGGCACGGTGCCAGTTTTATTACTGCCTAATAACCAAGTTATAGATGAAAGCCTAGATATTATGCTGTGGGCTTTAAAGCAAAACGATCCGCATAATTTACTGCATACTCAAGACCCATTAGCACTTGAGCGCATGCTTGAGTTAATTAAGCTAAACGATACGCAATTTAAACCTGTGCTCGAAAAGTACAAATTTTATGCGCGTACAAAAGACATGGCACAAATTTATTACCAAAAAGCCTGCGAAGAGTTTATTAAGCAATTTGAAGTAAAACTAACCACGCATAAATACTCAATAGGCGATGAAAAAAGTCTAGCCGATTATGCCCTGCTGCCATTTATTAGACAGTTTGCCCGCGTAGATAAACATTGGTACTTACAAAGTGAATATACGCATGTTCGCGCATGGTTAAACGAGTTTTTACACGCCCCCATGTTTACCAAAGTTATGGCCAAATTTGATTTGTATATGGACTGCGGCGAAGAGTTTTTATACGGCGTTAAAAAGCCTTAACTTAGCCTTTGTTTTATAAGGAATTACATTACTTTAACTAGCTGTAAATCTTAGCATTGAATTATTCTCATCATCGAATTTAAGCCCTTTTTTTACGCTATACTGCCCTCCCCATTACTAACAAACGCTATGCATTATGAACTACTCAAACTTTGGCACTAAATTTACACAACCCAACGGCATTACTCAGTTAATGGAAGATTTAGGCGGGGCTAAAAACAGTAATAATCCTAATATTGTTATGCTGGGTGGCGGTAACCCCGCATTAGTACCACAAGTAAATGAGGTTTTTTTAAGTGAATTACAAAATCTTGTTGCCAGCAATAAAGTATCGCAAGTATTTGGCCTTTACGATGGCCCAACCGGTAACGACGAGTTTAGGGGGGCATTAGCTGGCCAGCTAAGTAAAGAGTACGCATGGGATATTAACGCCGATAACGTAGCACTTGGTAATGGCAGTCAAGCTAACTTTTTTGTGTTGTTTAATATGTTGGCAGGAGAAATGCCTGATGGCAGCCACAAAAAGATTTTATTTCCCCTTGCGCCAGAGTATATAGGTTATGCCGATCAAGGTTTATCGGCTGATATGTTTGTTGCCATAAAGCCTGATATCGAAATTTTAAATACAGGCAGCACATCAAAACAGTTTAAATACGTCATTGATTTTAAAGCAGTTGAAAACACATTAGCAAACGACAGCAGCATAAGCGCGCTGTGCGTATCACGCCCTACCAACCCAACAGGTAATGTAATTACTGACGATGAAGTAAAACACCTTGATTTGCTTGCTAAGCAATATGGTATTCCACTCATTATTGATAACGCATACGGCGATCCGTTTCCAGGTTGTATTTACACCGATGCAAACCTAACGTGGAACTCAAACATTATTTTATGTATGTCACTTTCAAAACTGGGCCTACCGGGTTTACGCAGCGGTATTGTGGTTGCCAATAATGAGATTATTAAAGCAATTGGCCGGGTAAATGGCAGCATGGTGTTATCGCCAAATAGTATTGGTCCAAGCTTAGTGACACGCTTAATTAACGACAACGAACTACTGCCACTGTGCCGTAATGTTGTACTGCCTTTTTATCGTAATAAAGCACACATAGCGATTGAGTTGTTTGACGAAGTGTTTGCCGAACTGCCTGTTTATTTGCACAAAGTTGAAGGTGCATTTTTTATGTGGCTGTGGTTTAAAGATGCAAAAATAACAAGCGAGGTGTTGTATCAAAAGCTTAAAGAGCTAGACGTTTATGTAATTCCTGGGCATAACTTTTTTATCGGCATTGACGACAGCTGGGCGCACAAGCACGAGTGTATTCGTATTAACTATGCTACCGATGCAGATACCCTAAAAAAAGGCTTAGAAGCGATTAAAAACCTAATAAAGTAAATATACTGATGCCTATATAAATATCGGCATCAGTTATTTAACTCGCTTATATATTCGTTTGAAATTTATGCAAACGCACTGTATCCCCTTTAAATTTATATACAAGTTGGTATCCTACGCGCCCTTTTTTAACATATGCTTATAAAAAAGAACTCGTCAAGGAGCGAATACTGCTGCAAGGCACTTACTGTAAGTGACAGCTTTAACTCAACAGGCATCGCGTATAATTATTGATTTTAAACGTAAGATGTAACTTTAAATAGCAACATGCATTAGCACTATTAAGGTCAATTATGCGATTAGGACCAGGACTACTCGTCACTGCAGCCTTCATTGGGCCAGGAACAATTACTACCGCAAGCGTGGCAGGTGCAAACTTTGGTTTTGCACTTATATGGACATTACTGTTTTCAGTAGTTGCCACTATATTATTACAATCTATGGCGGCGCGACTTGGCGTTGCTACCGGGCAAGATTTAGCCCAAGCGCTCAGAGCACATATTCAAACGCCCTTATTTAAATCTTTAGCTATATTTTTAGTCATTAGCGCCATTGGTGTGGGCAGTGCAGCTTATGAAGCGGGTAACTTAAGTGGCGCTAGCATGGGGTTAATTGAAATATTTCCTCAAGTTAACTCTCAACTATGGACACCACTTATTGCTTTTTTAAGTGCAGCTTTACTTTATAGCGGTAAACATAAAGTGGTTGAAAACGCGCTAATTTTACTCGTTATTTTAATGAGCTTAGTGTTTATCTCAACACTTGTAATGGCCGCGCCTTCACTGGATGATGTATTTGCTGGTTTTATTCCTAGTATGCCTGAGGGTTCGATTACAACCATACTCGCTTTAGTTGGTACTACCATTGTGCCGTATAACCTGTTTTTGCACTCCGGCGTACTCGCTGCTAGACACGATAGTAACAGCGATATGAAAAAAGTCATTAAACAAACAAATGTTGATACAGGCCTATCAATCACTTTAGGCGGTGTCATCACGTTAGCTATTTTATCTACTGCTTCCGTTGCATTTTATGGTACCGATGCGGGGCAAATTAGTGCGGCTAACATGGCCGTGCAACTAGAGCCATTACTTGGCGACGCCGCTCATTACTTTTTTGCTATTGGCTTGTTTGCAGCAGGTTTAACAAGCGCTATTACAGCGCCACTTGCCGGTGCTTACGCCGTATGTGGCATGTTAGGTTGGTCAAACGATATGGGTAACTTACGCTTTAAAGGCGTTGCTATTGTTATTTTATTGTTTGGTGCTGCGGTGGCCTCATTAGGTTTAGACCCAGTAGCGGTGATTATATTCGCACAAGCGGCTAACGGATTATTACTCCCTATTGTTAGCACCTACCTTGTATGGCTGGTTAATCAAAAAGGGGTTATGGGAAACTACACTAACTCTTTGGCTTTAAACCTAGTCACCCTACCCGTTTTAATCCTAATTTTTGGGCTAAGTAGCTACAAACTAATTAGTTTAATTTTTTAATTAAACTCTAAAAATCATATTTAAAGGCCGCTGTTTACAATAAACAGCGGCCTTTATTTGTTAATCATCAAATAACGTATCAACCGTACTTATATTCACACATCAACACGCTTTTTGGATTTTAGCTGCCTTAACTAATTGCGAAAACGCAAAACCACCTACCGCGCCAGCGAGCAGTTGAGCATAAAAACCCCAGCCTCTTGCGCCCGCTATAATATGAATATTCATAATTGATTCAATGGCAATTAACACAATAGCAAATGCCACAATGCCAGCAATAACAAATAGCTGAGTACTGTATTTTTGAACCTTTTTATTAAGCTTTGCGGTAACAAAAAAAGCGATGGCAAGTGCTACGGCAATAATAGCGCCGTAGGTAGGTAATAGGCCTAACCAATCATCAAGCGTTAAACTAACCCGATCACTAAAGCCCACCACTACACCTACATTAACTAATTGATTGACAACGTATTGGCTATGAAACAAGCTAGCAAGTGTGAATGTAAGTAACCAAGAAACTAAAAATGAAGGCAATATACGTGTTAAAAACGACATGGTTATCTCAACTTAAAATAAAGCTTTTCTCTTATACTAGTCATGCTAGCAAAGGCTTGCCCGGTAAACAATGTATCTCTATTTTTACTCTGCTTTCGCTTTTTTCGTTTTCTGTTAATGCACAAGCCGCATTACCAAAGGAGCAATACAGTACAAAAACACTGGCTACGCAATTACAGTCTCCGTGGAGCATGGTTGAACTACCAAACGGCACATGGTTAATTACAGAGCGTGATGGTCACGTAGTTATAGTAAAAAACAATCTGCAATCAAGAGTAAAATTAAATCTGAACGGTTTATACGTTGCAGGCCAAGGTGGCTTACTCGACATTGTATTATCACCAGATTATAACGACTCAAAAGAAATTATTTTTACCTATGCCCAAGGTGATGCAAGCGCAAACAGGCTTGTTGTTGCTAAAGCCACGTTTAATGGCAATAGCTTTTCAAAGCCTGACGTTATTTATAAAGTAGCAAGTGATAAAAATACACCACAACATTACGCTGGTCGCACGCTCGTATTACCCGATAGCACATTATTAATTTCAACGGGTGATGGCTTTGACTTTAGAGAGCAAGCACAGGTTATAACAAGCCAACTTGGTAAAATATTACGTATAAACCTAGATGGCACCATCCCAAAAGATAATCCATTTATTAATCACAAAAAGCCAAATGCACATGCTGTTTACTCACTTGGTCACCGTAACCCTCAAGGCTTAGTTTATGATTACGATACGCAGCAAATTGTTAGCAACGAACACGGCCCTGCAGGCGGTGACGAGCTAAACTACTTAACCGCTGGCACTAATTACGGATGGCCGGTAATCACCTACGGTAAAGATTACTCGCAAGCGCGTATTTCACCATTTACCGAATATAAAGGCATGCAAAAACCAAGTGTTAATTGGACGCCATCAATAGCGCCATCAGGCATGGCGTATTACGGCTCTAAACATGCAGCTTTTCCTTCATTGCAACAACATGTGCTTATCACTACTCTTGTTGATAAAAAGCTCTACAGCGTTAATCTGGTAAGTGGTCAATTTACGCAGTCTCACGTATTTCCAGAAGCCGCAGGCAGGTTAAGAGATGTGTTTATAACTGATAAAGGTAACGTCGCGGTATTAACAGACGGTA
Organism: Pseudoalteromonas sp. APC 3691; assembly: GCF_030408135.1. NCBI lineage: Bacteria > Pseudomonadati > Pseudomonadota > Gammaproteobacteria > Alteromonadales > Pseudoalteromonadaceae > Pseudoalteromonas > Pseudoalteromonas sp. APC 3691. Next base: position 30,009 of record NZ_JASDCB010000008.1, read on the forward strand.
AAGAGGCAAAGCTAATGTTGTTTAAAGCAAATTAATTCACAGAGGGATAAGAGCCGCTGCGCTTTTAAAGTAAGTAGCGGCTTTAGTGCATCTAAGTTCTTATGTATGAAGTCTATATTAACCTTTAAGCTATAAAAAAATAATTCTCATAAATTTTAACGATTTTTAATAACTTTAATTTATCTACTAAGATTAATACTTTAAATTAGGTACATGCCTGTTGTCTGTATAGTAGTGCGAATGCGCACTTCTTAAGTCCATCATTATCTGTTCCTTTTATTATAAAGAAGCAGTTCGTAATTAAGCTCAAGTAATCGTTCCCAAAATAATCACAATTTTAACGCGCCATTTATTTACAAATAAATCAATTGGTTTACAATTCGTACAAATTTAATTAAGAAGGAACTGAAGATGAAACAATCATTTACACTCATCGTAGTGGCTTTAGCTGTTGCCGGATGTGCTAGTACCAAAGTAGAAGATACAACTCCACTAAATCCAACTTCTGTACTGAAGGCTGAGTATGCAATTAATGGTTTATATGCACCTGACTACACAGGAAAGCAAACTGTACTAACTCGTGAATCGAAGCGAGTTATCCATGAAATAAATACATTTGATAGCTGGCTAATGCGCTGGGCAAATTCTGATAAGTCTCGTGTTTTTGATTCCCCTAAAAATAAAAGCTATTACATTGACTATGATGACGAGACATATAGCGAATGCCCTATGGCAGGTTGTGATGAAGTAAGCTTTACTGATAGCATTTTTGAGAAAGATGAAGATGCTGAAGAATATCAAACATACGAAGAAGTTGGGTGTAGTGTTAACTTGAAAGAGAATTCATTTACTGTAGAAAAAACGGGAAAAAGCCGAATAATTAATGGGTTCGATACAGAGCAGTACGTTGTTAACTGGACTACCCGCTACCACGATACCACTGGCGCAGAAGATAAAAACATAGTGACTTTTGATTTTTGGACCACAGCACAAAATGCAAAAACTAAACGTGCATTACAAGTTCATGAGAAGTTTCAAGACAGCTACCTTAAAGCTATTGGCGATGACAATGCATTAATGAACTTATTAGGTGCGCAAGCCTATAAAGCTATTGCAGGATTTACAGGTGATATAAGTAACGAAGATAATCAGTTCGTTGGTGAGATTGGCCAAAAATTAGCAACTATTAAAGGCTACCCAATTTCAGTTAAACTTGAATGGAAACAACAATTGAAAGCCTGTAAAACCGCACGTAAACCTGTTGATTACAGCGCCGGATTAGATGAAGTTGGTTCACAACTGCTTGGTGGGCTAATGGATAAAGGTAAAGAAATGGTAATGGATCACTGGCGTAAAGATCCTGTAGTGCGCTATGTTTACGAAATAAAGTCTGTTGAAATGAAAGACGTTCGCGATAGTAAATTTGTGGTACCTAAAGATTTTAAATTAATAAATCGCTCTTAACCTCTTAGCCATTAAAAGTACCGGCACTTAAGTGTCGATAAAAATTAGTACCGATATAAATTTTTACTCAATAAAAAAGCCGCTGTTTTTTAAACAGCGGCTTTTCTTTTAAAGCTTAACTAAACTGATTTTTATTGTTTACCAATCACTTCAAGTCCACCCATGTATGGGCGTAATACTTCTGGTACTACTACTATGCCATCGGCTTGTTGGTAGTTTTCTAGTATGGCTACTAGTGTACGGCCAACGGCTAAGCCTGAACCATTTAGTGTATGTAGTAACTCTGGCTTTTTAACACCTTCACGACGAAAACGTGCTTGCATTCTACGCGCCTGAAAGTCAGCCATGTTTGAACATGATGAAATTTCGCGGTATGTGTCTTGCGCAGGTAGCCATACTTCTAAATCGTATGTTTTAGCTGAACCAAAGCCCATGTCGCCCATACATAAAATTACTTTACGGTACGGAAGTTCAAGGGCTTGTAGTATTTGCTCTGCATGACCTGTTAACTCTTCAAGCGTTGCCATTGAGTCTTCTGGTTTTACAAGTTGTACAAGTTCAACTTTATCGAACTGGTGTTGACGAATTAAGCCACGTGTATCGCGACCATAACTGCCTGCTTCACTTCTGAAACACGGAGTGTGGGCAACTAAGCGAATTGGTAAATCGCTTTCGTCGTAAATTTCGTCACGGGCGCTGTTTGTAAGTGGTACTTCAGCTGTAGGAATTAAGCTAAAGCCGGCTTGTTGTTCGCCGTCGTCATTTACAAGGCCTAATGTGTGGAATAAATCGCCTGCAAATTTAGGTAATTGGCTGGTGCCATAAAGGCTTGCGCTATTTACTAGGTACGGTACATACATTTCTGTGTAGCCGTTTTTATCAGCGTGCGTATCTAGCATAAATTGCGTTAGTGCACGGTGCATACGCGCTACTTGGCCGCGCATTACGGTAAAGCGTGCACCACTAATTTTAACGCCCATTTCAAAGTCTAAGCCGTTTAAGTCTTGGCCTACATCTACGTGGTCTTTAACTTCAAAATCGAATTTTTTAGGTGTGCCCCACGTTAAAATTTCAACGTTGTCGTCTTCGTCTTTACCTGCGGGTACCGACTCGTCTGGCAAGTTTGGAATTGCTAAAGCAATGTCGTTAATTGCGGCTAATACTTCATCTTGCTCTGTTTTAGCGGCGTCTAGCTCACTGCCTAAGCTAGCCACTGCATCAAGTAGTGGCTGTGCGTCTTCGCCTTTAGCTTTGGCTTGACCAATTGCTTTTGCGCTTGTATTACGTTGACTTTGAAGTTCTTGCGTTTTTACTTGTAATGTTTTGCGTTTTTCTTCAAGTGCCGTTACCGTCGCGACATCGAGTTCGTAACCGCGAGCTGCTAAACGTGCTGCAGTTTGTTCGATGTCTTGACGTAAAAATTTAGAATCTAACATGTTAGTTTTTTAACCTTTTTGCATTACTAGCTGAAGGCCCAGCCAAGCCATAAAAATACACACCATCACGTTTAAGATGATATTGAGGGCCATTTTAATAAAGTGACCTTGTTGTAATAACAACAACGAGTCCATTGAGAATGTTGAAAAGGTGGTTAATGCACCTAAAAAGCCAATACCGATAAGGGTTTTGGCGGGGCTTGCGGTGATAATTTCTTTATCTATCAAACCGTACAAAATGCCCATTAACAATGAACCCAGAATATTAACCGTCAACGTACCAAAAGGGAATCCCCTACCGAGGAGTTTTAGCATGCTTTCGCTAATAAAAAACCGTAAACACGCACCTGAGGCTCCGCCAAGGGCGATCATCATATAAAGTTTAATCATTTTCGTACCGTTTAAGTGGGCTTTGCGCATCGCGCTCTTTTAGGTAATCGAGTTTTTGTTTAATTTTTTGCTCAAGGCCGCGCTCGCTCGGTAAGTAATATTCTTTGCCGTCCATTTCAGGTGGTAAATATTTTTCACCTGCGGCAAATGCGCCTTCTTCGTTATGCGCATAACGGTACTCAGCGCCGTAGCCTAAGTCTTTCATTAAGTTGGTTGGCGCATTACGCAGGTGCTCTGGCACGGGGTAACTTGGCTCGTTTTGAGCATCTGCTTTGGCTTGATTAAACGCCATATACACCGCATTACTTTTAGGTGCGCTGGCTAAGTACAATGTAGCTTGTGCAATTGCACGTTCGCCCTCGCTTGGGCCAACACGTTGAAATATATCCCACGCGTTTAAGGCCACTTCCATCGCACGCGGATCGGCGTTACCAATATCTTCTGTTGCAATGGCAAGTAAACGCCTTGCTACATACAAAGGGTCGCCACCACCGGCTAAAATTCGGCAATACCAATACAGCGCACCGTCAGGGGAGCTACCACGTACTGATTTATGAAAGGCTGATATTAAATCGTAAAACTCATCGCCGCCTTTATCGTATTTGGCCAAATGTGTAGGTAATACTTGGCTAAGTACGTGCTCGTCTACGTTGTATTGCCCGTTTTGCTCGGTTGTTAAGTCAACTGCTTGTTCAAGTAAATTAAGTACTTTACGCGCATCGCCGCCACTTGCTTGGCACAGTGCCTTTTTAGCATTCTCGGCAATAGTGATATGCTTTTGGTTTAGCTGCTCGTCTTGTTTAAGAGCGCGCTCTATTACGGTGTATAAGTCGGTGTCGGCAAGCGATTTCAAAACATACACGCGTGCACGCGACAATATAGCGTTATTAAGGGCAAACGATGGGTTTTCGGTGGTTGCACCTACAAATATAAAGGTGCCATCTTCTATGTGCGGTAAAAACGCATCTTGCTGAGACTTATTAAAGCGGTGAACTTCGTCAACAAACATAAGCGTGCGTTGGCCACGGCTTTCTAGGTTATCGCGCGCTTTCGTCACGCTGTCACGTATATCTTTTACACCTGCAGTTACCGCCGACATTTGAATAAGTGAAGCATCAGCATGGTTGGCAATTATTTGCGCAAGTGTTGTTTTACCTACACCCGGCGGGCCCCATAAAATTAAACTATGGCATCGCCCTGCAACAATGGCTTGATGCAGTGGTTTATCAGCACTTAATAAGTGCTGCTGACCAATGTACTCGTCAAGCGTTGTAGGGCGCATACGCGCGGCAAGTGGCCGTACATCGGGCCCAAAGTTAAAACCTAAATTACTCACCGTTACTCTGATCGTCTATTTCAACACCTTCAGGAGGCGTAAATTCAAAAGTGCTTTTATCAAGCTGCGTATTAACTTGTGCATTGTTAAACGTAAATGACGATAGCTGCCCTGAGTTGTCGGTAACGACTAGTTTAGCAAGGCCTTGCTCGTTACCTGCAAACGCTATATCAAGTTGTTCTACTTGGCTTTCTACGCCTTTATTTGGCGTTACGCTAAAACCTGTATTTGTTGCAAGTACACTGTATTTTTCCCACTGTGCTGGGTCTTTTGATGTAAGTAGCACAAATGGTGTTGAATCAATTAGGCTGCTGGTTTTCATAATCGTTACTTGCTCAGCAAAGCTGTCGAAGTAATATGTTTTATCACCGTTTGATACAAATAACGTATCGTCTGGGTTTGTTTGCTGCCAGCGAATCATCATAGGCTGTTGAAGGGCTATTGTGCCCTCGCCTTGCATAACTGCTTGGCCTTCTTTGTCTGTTACTTTTTGTGCAAACTGCGCTTTGAAACTTTTTAAAGTGGCAAGTCTGTCTTGTAATGCTTGGCTGTCGTCAGCAAAGCTTGGTGCGGCAAATACGCTGCCTAACACTAATAATAAGGCGTTAAATTTTTTCATTAATTTGCTCCATTAGGTACTAATACATCGCGAGCGCCGTTATGGCCTGGTGAACTCACGATACCCGATGTTTCCATTTGCTCTACTAAACGTGCTGCGCGGTTATAGCCAACACGTAATTTACGTTGCACTGACGATACCGATACTTTGCCAGTTTCTATTACAAACGACACAGCTTCGTCGTATAACGGATCGTTTTCTTCGTCTGCATTTTCGCTTGCTTCGCCTGGCAATAAAATATCTTCGCTAGCATCGCCATTGAGTATTTCATCAACGTAATTTGGCTTAGCACGTGCTTTCCAATCGTTTACTACAGCGTGTACTTCATGGTCGTCTACAAACGCACCGTGTACACGCTCTGGTACACTAGTACCTGGCGGTAAATAAAGCATATCGCCCATGCCCAGTAGATTTTCAGCGCCTTGTTGGTCAAGTATTGTGCGCGAATCTATTTTGCTTGATACCTGAAACGCCATACGCGTTGGTATATTTGCTTTAATTAAACCTGTAATTACATCAACCGATGGGCGCTGCGTAGCAAGCACTAAGTGAATACCTGCCGCACGTGCTTTTTGGGCAATACGTGCAATTAGCTCTTCTACTTTTTTACCTACAATCATCATCATGTCGGCAAATTCGTCTATTACTACAACAATACTTGGTAATTTACCTAGCTCATCTGGGCCTTCTTTCATGCCATCGGTGTCTTTGAATAATGGGTCTAGAATCGGGTAACCCGCTTCATTGGCATCAAGCACTTTTTGGTTGTAACCTTTTAAGTTACGCACACCCAAAGCTGACATTAATTTATAACGACGTTCCATTTCGCCTACACACCAACGCAGTGCGTTGGCGGCTTCTTTCATGTCGGTCACTACTTCACACAGTAAATGCGGAATGCCTTCGTATACTGATAGCTCAAGCATTTTAGGGTCAATCATAATCATACGTACATCATCAGGACCCGATTTATACAGCAAACTTACTATCATGACATTAACGCCCACTGATTTACCTGAACCGGTTGTACCGGCTACCAATAAGTGTGGCATTTTACCTAAATCAGCACAGACAGGCTGACCGGCAATATCTTTACCTAACACCATGGTAAGTGGCGACGGGTTTTGCTCAAATTTAGGCGCGTTTATTACTTCTGACAAACGTACTATTTCACGGTGTTTGTTGGGAAGCTCAATACCTACATACGTTTTACCTGGTATAACTTCTACAACACGTACACTAATAGCCGAAAGCGAACGCGCTAAATCTTTAGCCAAGCCTGTAATTTTAGATACTTTAATTCCGGGTGCTAAATCCAGCTCAAAACGTGTAACAACGGGGCCTGGATATACAGCAACAACTTTAGCTTGAACGTTAAAGTCGAGTAGTTTTGTCTCTACTAAGCGCGATACTGTATCGAGCTCTTCTTGCGAAATTGGGTTTTTGGCTTTGTCTGGTCTGTCGAGTAAATCAAGCGACGGTAACGGCCCCGGAGGTGGCTCTTGTGTTAATAATTGCTCAAATTTTTCTTTAGCCGTTGGCGGCGGTTGATATGCAGGTTTTGGTTTAGGCATTGGCCTAGCTGGCGATACAACCGTAGTCACTGGTTTTTCAGGCTCTATAACTGGGCTTTGGTCCAGCGCATTTAATGCAGCTTCTGTATCCATTGGCTCGTCGTCTATGGCGCTAAAGCCAATTTCTTGATCGAGTATGTCGTCAAGTTCATCAAACGGCATAAAGTCGTCACTAATTTGTGGCTCGCTAAATGGTGTTTGTGGTTTATTAATTGCTTTTTGTTTATCTGCTTTTTTAGATGATGTAGGCAGCTCTATTTGCTCTTTTATATCGTCTTCAAAATGGGCGTCTTCTTCATCGTGATTATTTACTTTGCCCGCAGCATGCTCTCGGTGCATCCAGCCTTTTGCGTACGCTACAATAAAGCGGTAAAACCTAACCATTAAATCGCCAAGGTAATCTACAAAATCAACCCACGATACACCCGTTAATAAGGTAAGCCCTGCAAAAAAGAAACACAGCAATAATATAGACGTGCCGGTAAAGTTGAATGCAGGCATCATGGCTGATGCAATAACATCGCCCACTACCCCACCAGAAGAAAAGTTATAAATATCGTCAAAATTAATACTACTAATAGCGGTAGCTGAGGTAATAAATAAAGCAAAACCAATAACACGCAGCGCTAAGGTGGTGTAATCAAGCTGTAAAATGCGGTGAGGTTGTTTAAATAACAAATAGCCAAATAGCTGAATGGCCGCAGGCACTAAGTAAGCCAACCAACCAAAGGTAAGTAATAAAATGTCGGCTATCCATGCACCGGCAGCTCCTGTAATGTTGCTTACTTCGCTAAAACTAGTTTGCGACCATGCAGCATCTGCTGGATCAAAGCTGATCAAGGCACATAAAATAAATATTGCCGTAAAGGTGCTGATAATCAGCCCTGTTTCTAATAGTCTTTGCACACCGTTTAGGCGCATAGTTCCCTATTCCTCTTTATTATTCTATTTTTATTCACACTTACTTAGCAGTGAAATACCTTAGCAGGAAATGCAATTTGTTGCACTTTATCTTAACCTTGATGGCCTGATTATGAACAAGTTTTTATAATTTGAGCTTATATAAGCAAATGGCACAGGCTAATATAAATAACCTTAAGTAATATAGGGGCGAATAATTACGCCTTCTTCACCTTTTACTTCTTCCATTACTACATAAGTTCGGCTTTCACTAACATTAGGCAATTTTAATAATATGTCGCCTAATACGCCACGGTATTCTGACATATCATTTACGCGCGTTTTAAGTAAAAAATCAAAATTACCCGATACCAAATGACATTCTATAATTTCTTCATGCTTTTTAACGGCCGCACTAAACTCATCAAATACGTCAGGAGAGGTTTTAGTAATTGTTACTTCTACATACACCGATAAACCTTGCCCAAGCTTAGCTGGATCGACCACTGCTTTATAGCCAAGTATGTAGCCTTCTCGTTCTAGCTTTTTCACTCGCTCCAGACAGGGCGTGGCGCTTAGGCCAACTCGTCTGGCCAGTTCAACATTTGAAAGGCGTCCATCGTGTTGTAATTCCATTAAAATTTTACGGTCAATTCTATCTAACAATTGATGCATAGTACCAACTAGTTTTTTATACTGTTTATTTTTATTATATAGATGATAACACTAGATTTGACTTTAAAAAAGGTGAGACACACGGGCTTATGATGAATATAATAGTGGAAAATGTTAATCCGTTCTTAATAAGGCAAATGATATGATTATTGGTGTTCCTAAAGAAATTAAAAACCATGAATACCGTGTAGGTATGGTTCCTGCAAGTGTTCGTGAATTAGTAAACCACGGTCACCAAGTGATTGTAGAAACTGATGCAGGCATGGGTATTGGTTTTACTAACGAAGATTACACGCTAGCGGGTGCTGAAATTTTAGCAACAGCTGCTGACGTTTTCGCTAAAGCAGACATGATTGTAAAAGTAAAAGAGCCACAAGCTGTTGAACGTGCAATGCTACGTGAAGACCAAATTCTTTTCACTTACTTACACCTTGCACCTGATCTTCCACAAACTGAAGACCTTGTAAAAAGCAAAGCTATTTGTATTGCATACGAAACTGTAACTGACTCTCGCGGTGGTTTACCGCTCCTAGCTCCTATGAGCGAAGTTGCTGGTCGTATGTCTATTCAAGCTGGTGCACAAGCGCTTGAAAAATCTAACCACGGTCGTGGCATGCTACTAGGTGGCGTACCAGGCGTTGAAGCTGCTAAAGTTGTTGTTATTGGCGGCGGCATGGTTGGTCGTAGCGCAGCTCAAATGGCTGTTGGCCTTGGTGCTGAAGTTGTAGTGCTTGATCGTAACATCGACGTATTACGTGCACTAGATGCGCAATTTGGTAATAAAGTAAAAGCTATTTACTCAACTGCTGATGCACTAGAAAAACACGTACTAGAAGCTGACTTAGTAATTGGTGGCGTACTAATCCCAGGTGCAGCTGCACCTAAATTAGTAACTGCTGCGCACATTAAAGCAATGAAACCTGGTTCTGCAATTGTTGACGTTGCAATCGACCAAGGTGGCTGTATTGCTACTTCTAAAGCAACGACGCATGCTGATCCTACTTTCATCGTTGATGAAGTTGTTCACTACTGTGTTGCTAACATGCCAGGTGCTGTTCCACGTACATCTACGTTTGCACTTAACAATGCAACATTGCCTTTCATCATTAACCTTGCAAACAAAGGTTATAAAAAGGCATTACTAGATGACGCTCACTTCTTAAAAGGCTTAAATGTAATTAAAGGCCAAGTAACTTACAAAGAAGTAGCTGAAGCGTTCAACATGGAATATGTTGACCCACGCACAGCGGTAGAAAACGCATAATTTAGCGTTTTGTAGTTAGGTTGGTATTAAGTAATGTAGCTACCTAACTACAACCCATAAATAAAGCAGCTAATTAGCTGCTTTTTTTGTATTTAAATTTCAGATTTATATAAACTTATTTAGATAAAACGCTTAATTATAAAATCTACTTTTACGCGCTTAGCTTGGCCAAGTAGTTTTTTAACTGGCTGCGGGTAATCATCCATCGTTTCTAAATCATCTGGGCCTGTTAAACGTCGGCAGTGTTGTAAAATTTCCTGCTTTTCGTTATCAATAGCATCCATAATTGTTTGCTCTGGATCTTCTATTAAAATACCGTTTTCGATATCAAGACCCCATGCACGCGGATTTAAGTTATGCCCGCTCAGTAAATGTTTTGTTCTATCTGAACAAATACCTTTTAAATGAAACGAATTGCTTTCATCTTTCCACAGATACACATTTAAATTACCGTTATCGATATGGCGCTTTTGCGTTTTTACAAATTTATGCAAAATAGTTTCGTATAAATAAGGTAATGCCCCTATTTTACTAAACGGCTCGCTTGGCGGTAAATAAAAATCATTTGCTGTTTTATCGCCTACAACAATAGTCACTTGCTTGCCTTGCTTTAATAATCGGCGCAGTGATCGCATAAGCGGTGCCGGAAAATTAAAGTATGGCGTATACAACACAAGCTCTTGCTCTGTTGTATCAAATAACGCTTTTATTAAACGATTTAACTCGTTATTACGACGCCCGAGTCCTAAAAACAAGCGAATACCTAATGCTTGCGTATTTAGCTGCTCTGCTGCGTTATAACTTGCGACTTTTAAATCACGCATTAATTGCTTTTGATCAAGCTTAAAGTCGTGCAAACGCTTAAGCGGTCGCGTGTCTATACGTGGCACAGCCACTGATGAAAGTAGCTTTGTCTCAATAAAATCAACCACTGAGTCACACAGTTCGTTCTGCGTTATTAAAAAGTAGCGATCGAGTCTGTAGCGTTCGTTATGCTGCAAGTAAACGTTATTTAAACTTGCGCCGCTGTAAAGTAAGGTGTCGTCAATTACAAAACCTTTTAAATGCAATACGCCAAACAATTCTTTAGCTTTTACAGGTACGCCATAAACTTGTACGTTCGATTTAAACTTTTCTAAATCGTCACAGTATAAACTTGCGTTACCGTCTGATTTATCAGCGCCAATTAATCCACGTTGCGCGCGATGAAAATCCACCAGCACTTTTATCTCAAGTGCCGGGTTTGCCAATGACACACGATGCAGCGCTTCTAAAATTTCGCGACCTGCTTCGTCATCCTGTAAATACAATGCCGTAATGTAAATTCGTTTTTTTGCGTTAGCTATCAAACGTAGCAATTGCGTTCGGTAATCTTGCGCATTGGTTAAGACGTTAACGTCTTTTGAAGTCAACCCGAATGCGGGTTTTTCCTGCCAAAATAACATAGTTGCCTATTCACTTAGGTCACATAATCTATCAGTGACAAATAAAATTAGGTAAAACATAACAAAAAAAATCAAGGGGGTCATGAATTAACGCTGTTTTATTGCCTGTTAGTCTGTTTTTTGAGCTACTTTGACATATTAACTGTAAAAGCATAGAGCTCTAGTACACAATACTGCACAGCCTTTCGATTTGAGAAAAAAAATAATCGCGGATTTTGTTTACATCTGCCTTGTTTTTCTTAGAATCGAGCGCATTAAAGACCGTATTAAACGTTTAGGAAAAAATAATGACTGAAGCAAAACATTGTAAGCTACTAATTTTAGGCTCTGGCCCAGCTGGTTATACTGCAGCAGTATATGCCGCACGTGCAAATTTAAACCCTGTTTTAATTACAGGCATTCAACAAGGTGGTCAATTAACAACCACAACTGAAGTTGAAAACTGGCCTGGTGATGCACACGGCTTAACGGGCCCTGCATTAATGGATCGTATGAAAGAGCACGCTGAGCGCTTTGAAACTGAAATCATATTCGATCACATCAATAAAGTAGATGTATCTAAGCGCCCTTTCACACTAACTGGCGACCAAGGTACTTACACATGTGATGCATTAATCATTGCAACAGGTGCTTCTGCTAAATACTTAGGCTTAGAGTCTGAAACTAATTTCCAAGGCCGTGGCGTTTCAGCCTGTGCTACATGTGATGGCTTTTTCTATAAAGGTCAGAAAGTAGCGGTTGTTGGTGGTGGTAATACAGCGGTTGAAGAAGCGCTATACTTATCTAACATTGCTGACGAAGTACATGTTATTCACCGCCGTGATAGTTTCCGTAGTGAAAAAATACTTGCAGACCGCCTTGCTGAAAAAGCAGCTAACGGTAACGTTGTTTTACATTACAACCGTACGCTTGACGAAGTATTAGGCGACCAAATGGGCGTAACTGGCATTCGTATTAAAGATGCACACTCTGATGCAACACAAGAGCTAGATTTAGCCGGTGTATTTATTGCTATTGGTCATAAGCCAAATACAGATATGTTTGTTGGTCAACTAGAAATGAAAGACGGCTACTTAGTTGTAGAGTCTGGATTGAATGGTAACGCAACTCAAACAAGTATAGAGGGCGTTTTTGCTGCAGGTGATGTGTCTGACCACATTTACCGTCAAGCAATCACATCAGCGGGTACAGGCTGTATGGCTGCCCTTGATGCAGAGCGTTTCTTAGATAATTTATAAGCAATTAAATAAATTATAATAGGGCTGATTATTCAGCCCTTTTTTTATGTCTAAAATATAGTTACACTTTTACGATCAATTATAAAATAAGTACTGTATGAGAAATCAGCTATACCAATTAAGTGAAACCGATATAGCATTCCCCAATCCGGAATACGCATTAGAATCCCCTGATGGCTTGTTAGCAATTGGCGGAGATTTAAGTTTACCTCGCCTAAGTAATGCCTACAAAAGCGGAATATTCCCTTGGTTTAGCGAAGATGAGCCTATTATGTGGTGGTCGCCGAGCGAACGCGGGATTTTTGAACTGGATGATTTTCATATAAGTAAGAGCCTGCGTAAACATTTAAAAAAGCACCCTGTAAAAGTAACCATTAATAATGCCTTTGAGGAGGTAATAGAAGCTTGTCGCGATCAACGCCTTGATACCGATGGCACTTGGATCACCTCTGACATGCTCAACGCTTATGTTAATGCACACAATGCTGGCATTGCCCATAGCTTAGAAGTGTGGAGCAACGGAGAGCTTGCAGGTGGCTTATATGGTATTATGCAAAATGGTGTTTTTTGTGGTGAATCGATGTTTCATCATCAAACCAATTGCTCAAAGCTTGCTATGTGGGCACTGGTAAATTGGCTTAAACGTCATAATGCGCATTTTATTGATTGCCAGTTAGAAAACCCTTATTTAATGACCTTAGGTGCACAAGTAATCCCCCGCTCAACATTTTTGACTAAACTAAAAGCTGCACATAACTATATTATTAATCCTATTATGTGGGAGCCACAAGAACTTGACGCAATCTATGAATGAGCAACTTCCTGCACGTGTTGGTTTAACCCAAGAGTTTGACTGTAGTTATTTACCCAACAGACAAGAGCAACTATTAGTTATTCTTGATCCTAGTTGCTACAGCACAGACAAATTTGAGTCATTATTAGGCTTAGGGTTTCGTCGCAGTGGTAACCAAATATATCGTCCACACTGCCCAATATGCAGTGCATGTAATTCTGTACGTGTATTAGCACAAGACTTTATCCCTTCAAAATCGCAAAAACGTAAACTAAACAAAGCAAAAAACCAGTTTGAAGTGAAATACTCGATGCAAGAACGCCCTGAGTATTATCCGCTCTATAGTAGATACATAACGATGCGCCATCAGGATGGAAGTATGTATCCTCCTGAAAAAGAACAGTTTCAAAGCTTTTTACTTTGCAGTTGGCTCAAAATCACATTTATTGAACTATGGCACCAAGATACTTTAGCCGCAGTTGCCGTAACTGATTGTATGAACAGCTCTATTTCTGCAATTTATACTTTTTTTGACCCCGACTTTGAACACTATAGTTTAGGCTCTGTGATGATATTAGAGCAGCTTAAATTTGCAAAAGAGCAAAATAAGCAATACGTGTACTTAGGCTATCAAATTGATGAATGCGATAAAATGAAGTACAAAACTCAGTTTTTACCAGCTCAAAAACAGCTCAATGATGAGTGGGTGGCTATTTAATTTGCAAATATAGCCCCTGCGCCTTTACTTATTGGTGTATTTTGGGCAAAATCTGCAGCGTTTAACTATTAAAGAGGTGTTACGCTAAACATGGCGAAAGAAGACGTAATCGAAATGCAAGGGACAGTCCTTGATACTTTACCAAATACAATGTTCCGAGTTGAGCTAGAAAATGGTCACGTAGTTGTGGCTCACATTTCAGGCAAAATGCGCAAAAACTATATCCGTATTTTAACCGGCGATAAAGTAACGGTAGAAATGACTCCTTACGATTTATCAAAGGGTCGTATCGTATTCCGTGCTCGCTAAGTAAGTGCGTAAACGAGATTTAGTTTTTGGCTAGTGTTTTACTAGCTTTAAGCGTTTATTAAATGTAATTGATAGACATTGACTAGCAATTACATTTAATAAACAAAAAACCCAGTTTTTACTGGGTTTTTTGTTGCCTATAAAAATGGCAAAAAAATGGCCCGCTATTATTTAGCGGGCCATTTTTATTTAACTTAGTTGTGTAATTAACGTTTTACGCTGGCGTTAAATTGCTCTCGTAATCAAAGCGGATCTTCTTGTCTTTAACCGATACTTTAACTGTACCGCCATCAACAAGTTCACCAAACAGTATTTCATTAGCTAATTGCTTTTTAAGCTCTTCTTGAATAACACGTGCCATTGGACGTGCACCCATTGCTTTATCGTAGCCTTTATCTGCCAACCACTCACGTGCTTTAGACGTAAGCTCAAGGTTAACTGATTTTTTATCAAGCTGCGCTTGCAGTTCCACAATAAACTTATCAACCACCAGTAAAATAACTTCACGTTCAAGGTGATTAAACCAAATGATGTTATCTAAACGGTTTCTAAATTCTGGTGAAAATACTTTATTAATTGCACCCATTGCATCGTGCGTATGATCTTGCTCTGTAAAACCAATCGACTTACGCGTAGTTTCTTGAACGCCCGCATTGGTAGTCATTACAACCACTACATTTCTAAAGTCAGCTTTACGGCCGTTATTATCGGTCAACGTACCGTGATCCATAACCTGTAGCAAAATGTTGTAAATGTCTGGATGCGCTTTTTCAATCTCATCTAAAAGTACAACAGCATGTGGATTTTTAATAACTGCTTCTGTTAATAAACCACCTTGCTCAAAACCAACATACCCTGGTGGAGCACCAATTAATCGACTAATTGCATGGCGTTCTACATATTCCGACATATCAAAACGAATAAACTCAACACCCATACATTTAGCAAGTTGCTTAGTTACTTCTGTTTTACCCACACCGGTAGGCCCTGCAAACAAAAACGAACCTACTGGCTTTTCTTCGCTCGATAAACCAGAGCGAGATAAACGAATAGCTGATGTAAGTGCGTCAATAGATTGATCCTGCCCAAACACGAGCATTTTAAGGTTACGGTCTAAGTTTTTAAGCGTTTCTTTATCTGTTGACGAGACGCTTTGCGCTGGGATACGTGCCATTTTAGATATAATTAGCTCTATATCAGCCACGCCAATGGTTTTTTTACGTTTAGAGCTAGGTTGTAGGCGCTGACTTGCACCGGCTTCATCAATTACATCAATTGCTTTATCTGGCAAGTGGCGCTCATTAATGTATTTAGCACTGAGTTCTGCAGCTGCTTTTAATGCTTTTTGAGTGTAACGAATGCCATGATGC
Organism: Pseudoalteromonas sp. APC 3691; assembly: GCF_030408135.1. Taxonomy (NCBI): domain Bacteria; kingdom Pseudomonadati; phylum Pseudomonadota; class Gammaproteobacteria; order Alteromonadales; family Pseudoalteromonadaceae; genus Pseudoalteromonas; species Pseudoalteromonas sp. APC 3691. Next base: position 45,540 of record NZ_JASDCB010000008.1, read on the forward strand.
TCTTCGTAACGCTCTTTTAAGCCATTTAATATTTTAGTAGTATCGGCAACACTTGGCTCAAGTACATCAATTTTTTGAAAGCGACGTACTAATGCACGGTCTTTCTCAAAAATATTTTTATACTCATTGTAAGTTGTTGAACCCATACAACGCAGCTTACCACTTGAAAGGAGTGGTTTAAGCAAGTTTGATGCGTCCATAACACCACCAGACGCCGCGCCGGCACCGATTATGGTATGTATTTCATCAATAAATAAAATAGAGCCTGGCTCAGCTTGCAGCTCTTTTAGTAAGCTTTTAAAGCGCTTTTCAAAGTCGCCACGGTATTTAGTACCCGCAAGCAATGCACCCATATCTAGCGAGTACACAACAGCATCTGCAATTACTTCTGGTACTTGCTTATTAACAATGCGATACGCTAAGCCTTCAGCAATTGCTGTTTTACCAACGCCCGCTTCACCAACAAGTAATGGGTTATTCTTTTTACGACGACACAATACTTGTACTGTGCGCTCTACTTCGCTGTCGCGTCCGATCAGTGGGTCAATGTTACCTTCACGAGCTTGAACGTTTAAGTTAGTTGTAAAGCTATCTAGCTTGCTTGCTTCTTCATTTTGAACTTCTTGCACTTCATCATGAATATCGTCGCTGTCGTTGCCTAATTCATCATCTGCTTTAGAAATACCATGCGAAATAAAGTTAACGATGTCTAAACGCGATACATCATGCTTTTTAAGTAAATATACAGCTTGGCTTTCTTGCTCAGAAAAAATAGCAACTAGCACATTCACGCCAGTGACTTCATTTTTACCTGACGATTGCACATGGAACACAGCGCGTTGTAATACACGTTGAAAGCCAAGTGTTGGCTGAGTTTCACGCTCTTCTTCTAAATCTGGAATGACGGGTGTTGTTTCGTCAATAAATTCTAATAATTCGGTTTTTAAACCAGAAATATTAACACCACACGCGTTTAGGGCTTCTCCTGCAGAAGGATTATCTAACAGCGCAAGTAAAAGGTGCTCTACGGTCATAAACTCATGACGGCGAGTGCGCGCTTCACGAAACGCGGCATTTAATGTGAGTTCTAAGTCTTTGTTTAGCATTGGCAACCCCTTACTGAGATAATAATTTATACCACAACAATCGGATGTTTGATCACCCTAATTGGTATTTATTCCTGCTCACAACTACAAAGCAGTGGATGCTCGTTATCACGCGCGTAGCGGTTAACTTGTTCAGCTTTGGTGTGGGCTACGTCGGCGCTGTAAACACCACATATACCCTTACCTTTTTCATGAACCTGAAGCATCACGTCGGTTGCTCTATCGCTATCCATATTAAAAAACGTCGTTAAAACTTCTATTACAAAGTCCATCGGCGTGTAGTCGTCGTTATTTAAAACAACTTTATATTTTCGCGGCGGCTGTAGCTTTTGCTTTTCGCTGTCGCGAACTGTATCGATAACACCTGAATCTTTCATACCACTCATAATTAAATATAGTCTTGTCTTTGTAACTCAAGCAAACTTGAATAAAAAATAAATAAAATGTTAAAAAAATAACTCAAAACACTTGACTGGTTGGCTAAATAAACTACAGTCAAACGTAGATTGATTAAACCTTAGTCAGTCTAGCAAATAATACAATTTAGAATAACTAAATTAGTCAACTTATTGAAGGATGTAGAAGTATGGCTTGCGGTAAAGTTAAATGGTTCAACAACGCTAAAGGTTTTGGTTTCATCGTAGAAGACGGCTGCGAGAATGATATTTTCGCTCATTACTCAACAATTGTAATGGACGGTTATAAAACGCTTAAAGCTGGTCAAGATGTAACATTCGAATTAGAACAAGGACCTAAAGGTCTACACGCTAAAAATATTGCCCCAGATGGTGACATTATTGAGTGACTATTGTTTTGTTCGACTAAAGCGAGTGACCTTTTAAGATCCTCGCTTAATTCCTTAAGCATACTAACTTATCTCTTCTCCCTTATTTATTGCCTCTTTTCATTCAAATTCAACCCTTTTCCTTGAATTTATTTTATATACCCCAATGTTCTAAGAGTTGATTGTTTAACTGCTTATTGGGCATGCTCAACCTCTAGCCCTTTTTATTTAAGCTTGTTACACTCTTGGTGCTAAAAATTGCGTATTAACGCAGCAACTAATCCAACTTGTCGCCTCTTTTATATGTACTAGGCTAAAGGCTGATTTATTTTTGTTAATTTTTTAGCTATAAATACAATTCCAGTTCGTCAGGTGTGACTATTCTGCTTTTATAAAAGAGCAACGCTGAGTACCAACACCTAACAAACTATTCATTACGAGCGTATGTATTCATTAACTTGTTTAATAATATGTACTCACTCATTAGTAATGATTTTCTTTGCATTGTTGAATAAGACCTTTTCGGTCTACTATCTAGGAATGATGATGACATCAAAAATTATCTATACAAAAACGGACGAAGCTCCGGCACTAGCAACTTACTCGTTGCTACCGATCATCCAAGCATATACAAATGCGGCCGGTGTTGAAGTTGAAACTCGCGATATCTCATTAGCAGGTCGTGTAATTGCCAGCTTCCCTGATTATTTAACACAAGAACAACGCATTGGTGATGCACTTGCTGAACTTGGCGAGCTTGCTAAAACACCAGAAGCAAACATCATCAAATTACCAAACATCAGTGCATCTGTACCACAGCTTCGCGCTGTAATTAAAGAGCTTCAAGCAAAAGGTTACGCTCTTCCAGAATACCCTGTTGAACCTAAAAATGATGAAGAAAAAGCAATTCAAGCTGCTTACGACAAAATCAAAGGCAGTGCAGTAAACCCAGTACTACGTGAAGGTAACTCTGATCGTCGCGCACCAGGTTCTGTAAAAGAATATGCACGTAACAACCCGCATTCAATGGGTGCGTGGAGCAAAGATTCAGAGTCTTATGTTGCAAGCATGAGCGAAGGCGACTTCTTTGGTTCAGAAAAGTCAGTAACTGTTGATACAGCCACTGATGTACGTATTGAACATGTTGCAACTAACGGCGACGTTTCTGTACTTAAACAAAGCACGCCTCTTTTAGCTGGCGAAGTTATTGATGCATCAAGCATCAGCGCTTCTAAGCTTCAAGCTTTCTTAGCTGCTGAAATTGACGCTGCTAAAGAAAAAGGTGTTTTATTCTCGCTTCACATGAAAGCGACAATGATGAAAGTATCTGATCCAATTATCTTTGGTCACGCTGTAAAAGTATTCTACAAAGATGTATTTGCTAAACACGGTGAGCTTTTTGAAGAGCTAGGTGTTGATGTAAATAATGGTTTAGGCGATGTATATTCTAAAATTCAAACATTAGACGATGCTAAGCGCGAAGAAATTGAAGCGGACATTCAAGCTGTTTACGCTAGCCGCCCTGCTATTGCTATGGTTGATTCTGACCGTGGTATTACAAACCTACACGTACCAAGTGACGTGATCATCGATGCTTCTATGCCTGCTGCAATCCGTTCAAGCGGTCAAATGTGGAATAACGATGGTAAATTACAAGACACTAGCTTTGTAATTCCAGATCGTTGTTACTCGGGTATTTACCAAGCAACTATTGATTTTTGTAAAGTAAATGGCGCGTTTGATCCAACAACTATGGGTAGCGTTCCTAACGTTGGTCTTATGGCTCAAAAAGCTGAAGAATACGGTTCACACGATAAAACGTTTGAGGCTAAAGCAGATGGTTCTATCCGTGTTGTTGATGCAAATGGTAATACATTACTTGAGCACAGTGTTGAGCAAGGCGATATTTGGCGCATGTGTCAGGTTAAAGACGCACCAATCCAAGATTGGGTTAAGCTTGCAGTAAATCGTGCACGCGCAACAGGTGTTCCTGCTATTTTCTGGTTAGATGAAAATCGTTCGCACGATGCTGAACTAATCAAAAAAGTAAACAAATACCTACCAGATCACGATACAGCTGGCCTAGATATTCAAATTTTAGCACCGCTTGAAGCAACATTGTTCTCATTAGCGCGTATTAAAAAAGGTAAAGATACTATTTCTGTAACAGGTAACGTATTACGTGATTACCTTACAGATTTATTCCCAATTTTAGAGCTAGGTACGAGTGCTAAAATGCTTTCAATTGTTCCACTTATGAACGGTGGCGGCTTATTTGAAACTGGCGCGGGTGGTTCTGCACCTAAGCATGTTCAACAATTCGAAAAAGAAAACCACTTACGTTGGGATTCTTTAGGTGAATTTTTAGCACTTGCTGCATCACTTGAGCACCTTAGCGTAACTACGGGTAACAACAAAGCACAAGTACTTGCTGATACGCTAGATAAAGCGACAGGCACTTTCTTAGCAGAAAACAAGTCTCCTTCACGTAAAGTAAAAGAAATTGATAACCGTGGTTCTCATTTCTTCCTATCTTTATTCTGGGCACAAGAACTTGCTAAGCAAAATGATGACAGTGAACTTAAAGCACAGTTTACTCAAATTGCTAGCGACCTTGAGTCTAATAAAGAGCAAATCGTAAGTGAACTTAACGATGCGCAAGGTCCTGCAGTTGATTTAGGCGGTTACTTCCAGCCTAACGATGATGCAGCCTTTAAAGCGATGCGTCCAAGCACTACATTTAACGATATTCTTGCTAAATTAGTATAAATATTGGTTTAAATTTAAAAGCCGCTTACTTGTAAAAGTAAGCGGCTTTTTTGTAACCATAAAAAAGGCTGCAGTTGCAGCCTTTTCTTTTACCTAAATAAAAATAGTAGGCAATACTATTTTGTATAGGCGCGTGGCATTTTTGAATCAGTTGTATAACGGTCACGCAGTTTATCTTGGCGAGATTGTGTAGATACCTCAACGCCATTTATAAACATTTTGCTCACGTGGCTGCTTAGTTCAAACGGGTCATTACTCCACATTACTACATCAGCGGCTTTACCTACTTCAAGACTACCGGCATTGATACCAAATACATCTGCAACGTTTGATGTAACCGCTTTTAACGCACCTTCTTGGCTCATACCATACGATACTGCATTACCAGCATCAAAACGCAGCTGATAAATATTGTGGCTTGCATCGCCACCTACCGTTAATAATACTTTAACCCCTGCTTTTTCAAGCACACCTGCATTATCTAAACTCGCATGAAGCGAATCAAAACTTGCTGGTAAGCTATCCATTGCACTAACGATCACTGGGATATTTGCTTTAGCAACTCGCTCTTTAACTACAACAGCGTCTTGTGCGCCATTAAGTACCAAGTTAATACCAAATTGCTCTTTTACTTTAATAAGCTCAATAATATCTGCCGCACGAGATACGCCAACCACTAATGGCATTTCGCCACTGAGTACTTTTGCCATTACTTTATCTTCAGTACTTGGCTTGTCGTCATCTTTTTTAGCTTTTTTACCGGCTTTAGTTTTGTGCTCATCAAGCTTATTAATAAGTGTTTGCAAAGTAAAAGCACGAGAACCTTTACTACGCTCACCTAAGTAAACAATTAAAGCCGCTTGTTTTTGCATGTCGCTGTCAAAACTACCACTTAAATCAACAACACTCGCAAGGCCTGAAAAAATGCTATCGCCGCCATGAGGGGTAATGACATCGCGTGTTACACCGCCTTTACGAGCGTAAGGGATTAAGCTTGAATGTGCGTTGTAAGCAAGACTTACGTCAAAATCAATACCGGCTTTTTCCTCGCCTGCATCGCGAGAGCCTGCAACTGCACTTACTTCAACTAAACCAAGTTGATTAATACTTGCAATAAAGCCAGGGGTTACAATTTGGCCCTTTGCATCAATAATTTGATCTACTTTAATTTCAGTTGGGTTAATCGCTGTGATTTTACCATCTGTCATTACAATGCTTGCCGCTTCTAAAACACCTTGATCAGATGACGTATACAATGTTGCATTAATAATTGCTAGCGATTGTGCGCTTACAGCACCAGATGCTAATAATCCTGCAGCAACCAGAGAAAGCGAAAACGAACGTGATAAATTTTTCATTCTGGGTGCTCCTTATTGTTGACCTAACATAAAATCACTTGTTGCTTGATACGCGCTGTCGTTTCTATCGTAAACTTTTGCACCATCAACAAACACTTGTTCAGCTTTAGCATAAACACTAAATGGGCTTTGATTCCAAATAACCACATCGCCCTGCTTACCCGCTTCTAGTGAACCTGTTTTGTCATCAATACCTAACGACTTAGCAGCGTTAGCCGTGATCCATTTAATAGCGTGTTGCTCAGAAATATCAAAACCGTTTTCGTTAGCACGGTACATAACCTTGCCAGCTTCTTGGTTTAAGCGCTGAATAGTAGTATCTGAATCTGAGTGAACAACTGCACATGAATTTTTAACAGCATCAACAATAGCTACGTTTTCTTGAACCATGTCGTAGGCTTCCATTTTAAAACCCCACCAGTCTGGCCAAAGTGCAGCACACGAGCCATTCTCAGCAAGTAGGTCAGCAATTTTATATGCTTCTACACCGTGGTGAAAAGTACCCGCGTCGTAATTAAATTCTTTTGACAGGTCAATCATCATTGCCATTTCTTCAGCTTTATAACAATGATTATGAATACGTACTTCGCCCTCAAGCACACCACGAAGCGTGTCGTGTTTAATATCACGTACTGGTGCTTCTGGGTTTAAACCTGCTTCATAATCGGCATCGTATTTATCCCACGCACGTTTGTACTCAGCGGCTTCAGCCCACGCCATACGGTAACCCGCCATATTACCCATACGGGTAGAAGGCAATACACCTTGACGACCATAAACACGTTTAGGATTTTCACCACACGCCATTTTTAAACCATAGGGTGCTTCTGGAAATTTCATGCCTTGCATAGTGTGTGCAGGTACGTTTTTAAGCGTAACGCCGCGGCCACCAAATAAGTTAGCTGAGCCTGGTAAAATTTGTAGAGAAGTAATGCCGCCTTCGCGTGCGCGATTAAAGCCAGGATCTTGTGGCCAAACAGAATGCTCAACCCACACTTCTGCAGTGTTAGGGCTTGTCATTTCGTTACCATCTTGATGCGACTCAACCGAAGGGCTTGGATAAGCACCTAAATGTGAATGTACGTCAATAATACCCGGTGTTACCCATTTGCCTTGTGCATCAATTGTAACATCAGCAGTAGCAGTTAAGTCTTTACCAACTTGTTGTACTTTGCCGTCAACAAGTAATACATCAGCTTCATCTAAACGCTCACCAGTACCTGTAAGTACTGTTGCATTTGTAATAAGTGTGCTTGATGTAGAAACGGGCTGATAAGTGCTTGGGTAAGGATTTTTGTTGATTGTTATTTTATCGTCTTGCGGGCCGTTTTCTTGGCAACCTACAAGTGCAGCAGCTAAGCCAACTGCTAATAAAGAAGGTGCAAATTTTTGCATGTTGTTTGGATCTCCTGTTTTTTTGCTACTTTAGCGAAAGCTAAGGAATAAAGCCAAAAAAACAGGTGAAAACGCAGTTAATTAAGATGAATATCTGTAATTATTTCTTTATATAATTGTTATACAACTTTTCAAGCGCACCTTCGGTTGTAAGCGAGGGGTCTTTGCTTATAAAGTGCTTTACCGTACGCGTTACAAAATCAGAGTTTTGCTTATGTAGCTTAGAAAAATCTTTAATAATTGTATTACCGTCTTTAGCCGCTGTCACTTTGTCATGACGGTGATGATACTGGCTTAGCGCTTTATTAAAATCCCCTTGGTAGTCTTCAACCAAAATTTTATAAAAGTCACTTTTTTGTACGTTTAAATCATTAATGCAGTAATTTAGCGCCTCTTTAAAGTCAGTAAATATCATGCCTTCTACATCAAACTCTTTTGTTTTTTCACGTACTGCTACTTTGGCATCTTCTGTGGCATAGCTAAAACCAGTAAACGCTAAACGCTCAGCGGCTTCTTTTCCTAATTTCATACCCGCTTGAATACTATGCGCAAACTCATCGCTCATATCGCCAAGTTCGTTTTCTTCCCACATGTTATAAACACGCAGAGGTTTTGCGTATTTAGTGGCAAGCTTTTTCTTCATTTTAGTGAAACGCTCATCAATCGTCATCAGCCTTTCGTTATGTAAAAGTGCATGACACTCATAACACGCAGGAATAGATATAAAATCAGCTTCTTCACCTAAATCAACAATGCTTTGTAGCATATGCAGCGGAGGACAATGGTCGCGCTCTGTCGCTTCACAGCCACAATAAAAACACTGGTTAAAATGCTGCTGATCGCAAGCGTATGCTTGCTGATAATAACTGGCTAACGTTTTGCTCACCGTTGCTCCTAAAAAACACGACTAAATTATGGGGGCGATAATAACAGCCTGAAAAAATAAGTCATACCAATTACATTAAATTAGTAATCTATTATTGCGCTAATAAAGTAGCGCAATAACAAGGCGAAATTATAACGTGTAGTTGCTATCACTAATTGCTCCCTGCATTGCTCTACCTCCTGCATCCATGCACTCGTACACGAACAATTTTTAACGCAGTAATTGCGCTATTTAATGCGATAAAATGATTGTTTTTTTAATTGGTATCAGTAGCTATATTTAAATCACGGCCGCTATTAAACCAAATAAACCACCAAACACACCACCCCACACAACAAGCCAGCCTAAGTGCTCGCGGATCATGGTTTGAATAATCTCTTTAACCATTTTTGGGGTAAGCTCATCTAAGCGCTCATCAACTAATTTAAGTACTGTTTTATGTAGGCTCTCTGCGCTATTACCTTGTGAGAGTGTTTGGCTTACTAATGCTTTAAAATCGTCAGTTTGGGAAATCTCACTAAGCGACAATTGCATTTTTTCAATAAACTTTTCACGCATTGGCTCTATTGCCGCTGTGCCACCAAACATCCCTAACATGCTACCAAACTGTGACTCTTCAATAACGACAAGTAAATTGTCGAATGCAGGGTTTAAATCAACATTGCTAATTATTGGCTCAAAATCGATATTGGGCTGCGCTTTATTGAGTAAATTATTAATTTTTTGCTCTGAAAAAAACTCCGTTAATATTAGGTTTCGTATAGCTACTTTAAAGCTTTCAAACTTAAGCGCTATAACGCCTGAGCCATATAAAAACGGGACCTTTTCGAACAACATATGAATCGCTAATAAATTAGTTACCGCGCCAGAAAGTGCAAATAAACCAACTGATAACACAATTGCTTGGTTAAACATAAAACCTACAACAACACATAAACCCGCTAGCAAATTGGTTATTAAACTTTTGTTCATTTTTACTCCATTACAGTAAGTGTAATTTTTATGCAATATAGTCGTTAATTTTACAACGTTTAGATTGTTAAATTAATACCTTTTTGCCATAGTTTAAGTATCTGTTTAAAAGGCGAGCAATTGTTATGTGGAAAACAGTAAATGAGCACATCAGCCAAGCCATTAATTTTGACTTTAAACACACCTATAAACGCCAATTACAAAGTACAAATACCGATAAACTATTTCATATTACCAATGGTACGCATAACTTCTTCGTTAAAATAGCATTAAAAAGCGAACTCGAGCGTTTAGAAAGTGAATTTATTGGCTTAAAGCTTTTAGCGCAAAATAGTAATTTTAAAGTCCCTGAATGTATTACAACCGGTGCAAATATAGAGTTTTCGTTTATTGTTTTACAGTGGCTTGTTTTAGATAAACAACCCCACAACACGTGGGCAACTATGGGAAGCAGCCTGGCTAAAATGCATCAAAAACACGACCAAGCCATGTTTGGTTTTGATGTAGACAACTACATAGCCACTACTATACAACCTAATCGCTGGCATAAAAAATGGGATGTATTTTACGCCGAAGAGCGTATAGGGTGGCAATTACAGTTACTCGCTGAAAAAGGCATTAACTTTATTGAACCCGAGCGCTTAATTAATGCCGTTAAAGAACAGCTGCATAGTCATCAAGTTGAACCCTCATTACTGCATGGCGATTTTTGGCGAGGAAATATGGGCTTTTTAAAAGCAGAGCCAACGGTATTTAACCCGGCTTGTTATTATGGTGATCGGGAAGTGGATATTGTAATGAGCGAACTATTTGCGCCACTGCCAAAAGACTTTTATAGCGCCTATAACCAGCACTATCCGCTTTCTCAAAATTACGAAAAACGTAAGTTAATATACCAGCTATACCCTATTTTAAATCACGCTAACATCTTTGCCGGTCACTATCTTACTGAAGCTAAACAACATATAGAAAAGCTGGTATTTGAAGGTATAAAATAAGTGTCATAAGCTGCATTTCAGCACTATATTTAATGAGTAAGTAGGCGTTCATCTGTAAGCGATTAAGTTAAATCTAACTTAATTATTTATAACTGGAGTGATTATGAAAGATTTTTTATCACAACGAATAACGTGCCCACACTGCGGACACCACATACATTTAGACTTAGACGCAAGCATGGGAGATCAAGACTACATAGAAGATTGCACTGCCTGCTGTAACCCAATTCATTTAAATATGCATATAGATCATGCTAACAATAAATTAGAGCTACACGTAGACAGTGACGACGAACAAATATTTTAACTTAAGCCTGATGGCGTAAGTAGTTTTCTACCGTATTTACAATAGTGTAAGTTTGCTGATCAACTTCAATATTAAACTTGTCACCCACTTGCGCTGCACCAATGTTTGTAATGGCGAGCGTTTCCGGAATTAGGTGTAACCAAAAACCATGTTCATCAACTTCGCCCACGGTTAAGCTTGCGCCATTTATAGCAACAAACCCTTTATATAACACATACTTTTGCCACTCTTTTGGCAAACTGAGTTGTATTTTGCAGTTGTTCTCAAGCTTCACTATTTGAGAAATTTGTGACGTACAATGAATATGCCCAGACACTATATGCCCACCTAGCTCAGTACCAAACGTAACAGAGCGTTCGTAATTAACTAAACTACCTAACTCAAGCAGTCCTAAATTAGTTAACTTTAGGGTTTCGTCAATCACATCAAAATGCACTTGCGCTACCACATCGTGATTACTTAGCTCAACTTGCACAACTGTTAAACAACAGCCATTAATAGCAATACTTGCGCCTAAATCTAAATGCTTAACGTACTCATCGCTCACCGATACAACTAAGCGTAAAACACCGTCTGTTTGAGTTTTAGAGACCACCGTAGCTTGCGTTTGCACTATTCCTGTAAACATAAAATCACTTTAAATTATTACAAAGTGCTAGTTTAACGTATCAACTCATAAAATCATTCACTACTGTGATTTTTATTTAAACCCCAATAGATTACAATTACGCCCTATTTTATCAACTAGCTGTTTTTATGACCTTTTGCAATTGGGAAGCCAAGCGTTTACTTTCCCTCGCTTTACCTGTTTTTTTAGCGCAAGTTACACTTATTTTAATGTCGGTCGTCGACACAATTATGGCAGGCCAAGTTAGCCCTACTGACTTAGCTGCACTGTCTATTGCAACAGGAATATGGAACCCATTATTACTTGGCCTTCAAGGCATTTTATTAGCGCTTACCGGTATTATTGCGCAGTTTTCGGGTAGTGATGACCGCAAAGGCATTAGCCACTATTTTCAACAAGCGCTTTATTTAACCGCTATTTTGAGCTTTACAGGCTTTGGAATTGCCCATTTAGCAGATGCTATTATTTTTAAGCTCGATACAACGCCTGCAATTGCAAACCTTGCCATTGACTACATTCACTTTGTGAAATGGGGTGTGTTTGGATTTTTAACTTTTACGGTATACAGAAACGTTACCGAAGGCATGGGAATGACCAAGCCCGCGTTTTACATAAGCCTATTAGGTTTAGCTGTTAATATTCCGGTAAATTATATTTTCATAAATGGCTTATTTGGTTTTCCTGCCTATGGCGGCGCGGGCTGTGGCATTGCCACAGCCATTGTTTTAACTGTTATGGCAATAGCGCAAGTCACTTACTGCCAAATGAGTAAAAAAGTAGATGCTAAAGGCCTGCTTTCATCATTCGAAAAACCTAATTTCACTACCATTGGTATTATTACTAAGTTAGGTATACCAATTTCACTCGCCACCTTTTTTGAAGTCACTTTATTTGCGTGTATACCGCTATTTATAGCGCATTTAGGTGCAGTAGCTATATCGGGGCATCAAATAGCAGCCAGTGTAACTACATTGCTGTTTATGATGCCGCTGAGCCTATCAATCGCTATTAGCATTCGTATAGGTAACTTATACGGCCAAAAGAACATGACTCAATTAAAAGTTGCGGTTTCTACCAGTTATATTTTAGCCATTGCTGTGGCGTTATTTTTAGCACTTATTACGTTTGCCGGTCGTGATTTAATTAGCCAACTGTATACCGACAGCCCCGCTGTTATGGCATTGGCTTCATCAATTATGATTTTAGCGTGTATTTACCAATTACCTGATGCACTCCAAGTTGCAGCAAATGGCATACTCCGTGGGTTAAAATACACCACGCCTATATCGTATATTACGTTTATATCGTATTGGTTAATCGGCTTTTGTTTAGGTTACGTATTGGCAAGAACAGACATAATTGTGCCAGCTATGGGGCCACACGGTTTCTGGACTGGGATAATAGTAGGTCTTAGTGTCGCTGCTATTTTATTAATGCTAACGGTAAAAAAACGTCTAAAATATGAATTTCTTAAAATTGATGCACTCAATCAAAACTAACAAACTCAGCCTTAAAACATTACCAGCTGCTTTGCTGGTAATGTGTTTTTTAACGATTACTGGCTGCAACAAACCACAAAGTAATATAAACGTTACTTATATTGAACGCTTAAGTAGCACAGTTGATACAAGCCCAACACAGCCTGCGCCACTCAAGCAACTCCCCTTACTGCAGCCTACCCCAATAGCACAAAGTGACTTAACACTGAGCATTGTTGAGCTTGCAGGCATTAGCCAATGTAAGCTTAACGTGCTTATAAGTGAGCACAATAACCAATTAGGAAAAACCGCCAGCGCTGCTGGGCAATTAAAATATCAAATAAACTTTATCAAAAGTGCACAAGTTTGCTTAAATACGCTTGATAAAAACAGCCCTAGCTATACAAAAATACTCGCTGCCAAAAACTATAAAGAAACACACCTAATGCACTTTTTTAACGCCATGTTATTTAAAGAGCCAGAGCTAAATCGTACCTGGCAACTCACCTCAAACGAGCTTACTACTGAACCTGCAGGTTTTAGCGATACCGTAATTGCGCTAAAGCAACTTGTATTCATTAAGCAGAAAATTAAGGCGAAAGAATTTAGTGAAATTAATAGTAATTCTATTTTTAGTGCACTCGAGCAGCTTAATAAATTTCAATTTAACCAAGCACTCATTCAATCGGCCCGTAAACAGGTAGTGTTAAATAACAGCGCCACGCAGTTTGTAAAAACACTAAACTTGAATACCCTATGCCCTCAGGGTAAAAATAATAAAAGCGCAAAAATCATAAACAACGTATTTCAAAAGTTTTACCTAAAAGAAATTCAGCCCTATCAAGCGCAATTAACTGGTTATCTGGAGGTACTACAACCGCTTTATAATGAGCTTTGGTTTAACGAAAGTATCTCAAGCCCTCAAATTAATAACTTAGTCAAAACGGACTCAGCAAGTAACTTACTGAACTTACTTAAAAGCTCAGCTAAAAAACATGTGGTTTGGTGGCAAGTATTTTATAAAACGTGTGAAATAAGCCCAATGTGAATAAAAAAACGGCAAATAAACTCAAAAACAACAAACTTGCTTGATTCACCAACCGCCACGCTATATATTAGCCGCCGTTGTTAAGCAATTAACACCTACTTAAATAAAGTAATACGACTGTAGCTCAGTTGGTTAGAGCACTACCTTGACATGGTAGGGGTCGGTGGTTCGAATCCACTCAGTCGTACCAACATTTAAGAATCCTAAAATAATTGTACGACCGTAGCTCAGCTGGTTAGAGCGCTACCTTGACATGGTAGAGGTCGGTGGTTCGAATCCACTCGGTCGTACCAATTAAACTCTATATTTCAAACAGTTAAAAACCCTATTCAATCTATTCGTTTAATTATTCAACTAAAAATTAAATTCTTAGTTTTTTATTATTTTGTATTCAAAATTTTAAAATAACGAGAGCCAAGCCTCAAAAGATCATCCTAAAAATTCCAGTTTTTATCGATTTGTGCCCAAACTTGTGCCCAAGCGCCCAAACCACTTTTTTAGCTCTTTAATCTTCCTCAAAATTAGACCCCTACCCTTGCAAATTCACAAACCTCAAATCACAAATTCCAAACCAAAAATTTCAAATCAGGTGACCACTACCCTAATATTTTCCGTGTCATTTCATGAAATATTCTATGACCCCTATTCCATAAACTGCTTCTGTGCCTTGTTTAGACATCGGTGCCCACACAAGGCACTAATACACTAATTAGTTGTTCGGTAAACGTCAAGTAATAGCAAACATGATAGCCACAGACCCAATCTTATTAAGTAAAAAAAGCACTTATAGATAAGTTTATGGACGAGCACTTACAAGGCATCCCTACCAGTGCTGACGTTGATGAAGAGTTTGAGCTTTATTGGGAAAAAGAAAAGCGTCTAGAACTTAAGAATTTTGCCCACGAGCAAAAGCTAAACCAAGAACGCTTAGAAAAGCTAGTAACACGTTATGAGCTAAGTGACGAAATGCCATTAAGAGATGACTTTGCTTGATGTACTAGAAACTAAACCCAGCCTTTTACAACACAGAAAAATACTGCCAGTAATACCGGATAAATTTAAACACTTTGTTGATACGTTTATCGCAGAGTTTTAAAAGGCTGTGGCGGTATTTATTGTAAACCGTCAACGGTTGACGGTTGACGGTTTAGCAAAATGAAGACTTTTAGCTCCTAATTAGTCGTAAGTTTGCACGCAGGTGATTATATGTATTCGTCCAAGCTAAATTTGATCATTCAATTTTAAAAACTCCAATAGTGCTCAGTATCAGAAATAAGATAGGTTAGGGTCATTGCTAACTTTTCTTTACAAAAAGTTTATACATTGAAAATACTAGTTTTTTTCACATAAATGTAGTGAAATATCTAAATGCAGTTATAATTCTTTCGTTTTTTGGGGCAGTGACATAAAACAAGGTTTTTTGGTTTGGCTCGCTCCTTTATTTTTGTGTGATTTTCAATAATTAAAAAGGATAAGGAACTTTAATGGACTTTTACAACATACTACTTGCAGCTTTATTAGTTGTTATCTTAATGGGTGTTATCAAAGGGTGTGGTGAAAATAGAAGTATAATCGTTTTTAGAGATTACGATGATTTGGGACTTACGTTTGCAGTGCCCGCCTCATTTTATTTTATTACTCTCATCATCACATGGATGGGTGGGAGTGAAAAATTTAGTTTAGTTATTGGCGGTGCTGTATCTCTTTGGCTTTTTACTATTGTGATGAAAAATACGTATTTAGATAACGATAGAAATGTAGGGAAGTTTTTATTGGCTATGATCACTAAAACTCCCTTAGCTATTATATGGATTCTTAATCTGATAAAGCTATTGAACCCAGATGGGAAAGGTGCACAACGAACACGCAACCGCTCGGAAGCGCTATTAATTTTAACATTCCTAACTCCTGTTATCGGTCTATTGGTAGTGGAAAAAACGGGAAGCTACTTTAACCCTAAAAGCTGGATTCATGGACGAAGAGTAGGATCAAAAATTAGAAATAACTTATAGCTTGTACTTTACGGGTACATTGTTGTTAATGAAACCTAGCTTTTTTTCCTTTATGTTACTTACTTTTTTATGCTTCTCATCGCTGTGCGCATCTTGCACGAAGCCTCTAATCAGCAACATTCAGTCTTTCTTAATGTTCCAGGGTAACAGTGGCGCTAGGTTATTAGTCTGCTCAGCTCGGTGCTGTTAGCAAGTAGAAATATAATCATGCACCACAAGGTCATTGGCCTTTGCGGTTTATACCGAAAGAAAAACGATGCCGAACACATGCTGCCCAACTTCATAAGTGTGCTGGTATTACATAAGCGTCTGAGCAAATGCATCTAGCCTTGATTAACATTCCAAGGTAGCTGCATATTCTCTCCAGCTTTGATCACTAAAATCACTTGTAAATGATCACTTTTATGCTCTTAATGATTTTGCCGATCAAAGCTTAATACCACTCGTAACCGAGTTCACGTTTTATCATTTTTGTAGGTGTGTTAAACCGTTATCTGAATCGTTTGATGAGGATAACAACAATGACAACAAGACCTATATCTATGAGTAAATTACATTCCATTTTACGGCTGAAGTACTCAGCACAATTATCCCATCGAGAGATTGCCAGAAGTTTAAATATTTCATCTGGTACTGTGGCTAATTACCTTAAAAAGGCCAATGAGTTAGGCTTAAATCAATGGCCAATACCAGAGGATAAACAGCAAAATACATTTTTCAACACCAAACTCAAGCGCTTCTCAACGCGTAAAAAAAGACACCCTACGCCTGACTGGTTAAATATCAATAAAGACTTAAAACAACATAAACACCTAACATTACAGCTCGTATTTGATGAGTTACTTGAAAAAGTGGGTGAGCCTTATTACAGCTACAGTCACTTCTGCCGAGCTTATAAACAATGGTTAGGTACCCAGCGACTCTCAATGCGTCAGCAGCATAAAGGGGATGAAAAGCTGTTTGTGGATTATTGTGGCCCCACAATTACCATTACTTGTCCGACGACACAGGAAAAGCGCACTGCTCAGATATTCGTTGCTGTGCTAGGTGCATCAAATTATACCTATGCTGAAGCAACGTATAGTCAGCAACTTGAAGATTGGGTAATGAGTCATGCGCGTTGCTTTGAATTTTTAGGCGGCGTTCCTGACGTTGTTATTCCCGATAATCTCAGAAGTGCTGTCAGTAAAACCTGTCGCTACGAGCCTGATTTAAATCCGACGTACCACCAGTTAGCCGAGTACTTTAACGTTGCTGTCATTCCGGCTAGACCTTATAAACCCAAAGATAAATCGAAGGCTGAAGTCGGCGTACAAATTGTTGAGCGTTGGATCATGGCACGCTTACGTAACCAAACCTTCCACAGCTTAGCGCAACTCAATCATGAAATAGCAAAGCTACTGGATATGATGAACAATAAGGTGATGAAGCAATATCAACAATCACGCAAACAGCTATTTGATATGGTGGATAAAAACGCATTAAAGCCATTGCCTGAAAAGCCCTATCAATATACACAAATCAAAACAGTACGTGTGCATATTGATTACCATGTTGAAATAGAAAAACATTACTACAGCGTGCCTTATCTGTGGGTTAAAAAACAATTACGCGCACACATATCCAATCAACTCGTGCAGCTTTATTATGACGGCACTTTAATAGCACAGCATCCTCGCTCAAACCGTTTAGGCGGACATACGACACAGACACATCATATGCCAAAGGCGCATCAAAAACAGCATGAGCAGTCACCGATAAATTTACGCTCATGGGCATTGAGTATCGGTGATTATACTCATCAAGTCGTTGAATTATTGCTTAATAGCAAACGTCATCCAGAGCAAGCTTATCGCACCTGTTTAGGGGTGTTAAGTTTAGCTAAAACGTATTCAAAGGAACGCCTCGAGCGAGCATGTTACCGAGCAATTTGCATGAATACGACCACACACAGATCTATTAAGCAAATGCTGCAAAAAGGGTTAGACCAACAACCATTACCCACACTCCAAACAGAGCCAGAAAAGCCAATTACACACAGCAACATACGTGGCACAGACTACTACCATTAAGGAATGCAAACATGATAGAAACAATTAATCAGCAACTTCAATTGCTCAAGTTATCGGGTATAAAGCAAGCACTCAAGCAGCAGCTTGAACAGCCAAACCTATATCAAGAACAAAGCTTTATAGAGCGCGTCAGTTTATTGCTAACGCATGAAATTGATACGCGTGACCAAAGAAAAATAGAGCGACTGGTGCGACAAGCAAAATTCCGCGTACCGGGTCAGTTAAATCAACTCATTTACTCGCCGAAGCGTAATCTAGATAAAGCACAAATACGCAGCCTCAGCCAAAACACCTGGCTGAGTTTACATCAGAATATATTAATTACAGGCGCCACAGGCTGTGGCAAAACCTACCTCGCGTGTGCCTTGGGTCACGAGCACTGTTTACAAGGAAAAAGTGTCTTCTATATTCGATTAAAAGAATTACTTGAAAGTCTATTTCTAGCACAGGCCGATGGCAGTTATCGAAAATTATTGGGTAAACTCATTAAATACGACTTACTTATTTTAGACGATTGGGGGCTAGAGCCACTCAGTGCTCAGCAACGAAGCGACTTACTTGAATTAATCGATGCTAGATATGGTTATAAATCACACATCATCATTAGTCAGTTACCACAGGAAAATTGGCACCAAATGATCGGCGAATCAACGCACGCTGATGCTATTTTAGATAGGCTGATTCATGGTGCAATTAAGTTGAATTTAAAAGGAGAATCGATACGAAAACAGTTAAATGAATTGACTGATGATGATCAGTTAAGTTAATTTAAAAATGGCTCTACAAAATGATAAATCAAGCGATCAAAGCTGATGAGAATCGGTGAGCAAAGTCATGAGAATACGCAGTCACTCGTAGCTAATTGCCCAACAAGTAATATGGTTGTCGCAGATAAAGGCTACGACAGTGAAAAACTGAGAGCGTTTGTTCGTGATAATAACGCTACACCCGTTATTCCACGTAAGGGCAACAGTTTAGTAGGCAATGAAGATATTGACTGGTGCATGTACAAATATCGGCACTTGGTTGAGAATGCATTTGGCCGTATTAAGCAATATAGAGGGATAGCCACGCGGTATGAAAAGCTTGAACGAAATTATCATTCAATGCTCGCTTTAGCATTTACTATGATGTGGCTACCAATGTGGGCTGATTGATATATGTACTACAAAGATCAACAGCCCCTAGGCAATCATATAAAAAAATAGCTAGTATTTTCTCAATAAAGAAGTCCATAATATAATAGGTTTAACATAGTTTAACTCTTGATAAAAATTATCTAAGGGAACCCCAGCCTGTCAGCTCAATATGAAAATAAATAAGGAAATAATATGAAATACTTTTTAGGAATATTTATACTTTTAGCATCAGGTCTTGTACAAGCTTACCAAGCAAACTGCGCTACAGATGATGGTAGGAACTTCAATATCTCCGTTAAAGATAAAGTTTTGACTGTTAATAAGAAATATCATCACCCTTATCAAGGAAGAACAGATAATGGGTCATATGAATATGCAAATACAAAATATACCTATAAGATTGGCAAGTTCAAAGGCGATATATTCCCAATTGTAGTCATTAATAATAGAGGCCAAAGCGCTGTTGGCCAATGTAGCTTTGATTAAAGTACTTTAAACAACTTCTAAGCTATTAAGTACGAAGTCTATGAAATGTGCACTTTGTAGCTAAATAGCTTAGGAAATTACTTTACCTAATACACTTAATAATTCTGTAATTGTTCTGCTACAAGTTCAGGTTAACTTGCCATATAGCTCTAAACCCCATACAGTATTTTTAGTTCATCTTTTACTATCATAGTAATATCGAACAACTCATTTTGTGCATCAAATCTATCCTCAATCGCATATGCCATTTTTTCTAACGGCGCATGTTCATACTTATAGTTTTCAAGCTCGTTAATATATTTCTCAATGAACCCTCTTACACCCAGTTGTTTCCATTGAGCTACATGAACTAGCTCATGAACATGTATAGTCAGATCATTTGCACGGTGTTCTTTTATAAAATATAGATTCTTATACGTAATTCCATCACCATCCATATTGATGAATGACTCAACATTACTATTTTCGAATGGAATGTCTGGTTTGGGTATATCATTTGTAATGATGAAATAACTATTATCAAGAAAGTCTTTACGGAAATATTGCTTTATTCTCGGATTTAACTCAGAACAACATCTAGCTTGAGGCAGATAATCTCTCACTAATTGTTCTATCCAATTAGCTATATTTTCTATCATAATGACCTCTTTGCAATTAATTTTACGAATACCACTTACTTAGCTGTATGTGTGCACTGATCGTCTTTGATGCCATAACCTGAGCATCCCCAAAACTCACCAAATTTTCCACTTCGCTTTTTCATTGGTCGCCCACACTTTTCACAAATTTTTATTGAATCTAAACAAGCTGGGTTATTACAAATACTTTCACTTCGCGTATCAATCGATGGAGCATGACATTTATTACAAACC
The DNA here is from genome assembly GCF_030408135.1 of Pseudoalteromonas sp. APC 3691. Taxonomy (NCBI): domain Bacteria; kingdom Pseudomonadati; phylum Pseudomonadota; class Gammaproteobacteria; order Alteromonadales; family Pseudoalteromonadaceae; genus Pseudoalteromonas; species Pseudoalteromonas sp. APC 3691. The sequence goes on from NZ_JASDCB010000008.1 coordinate 65,850, forward strand.
CTAGCCTTCCCCACTTTACAGCCACGGCCTGTACTACAGGCATAAAAGTTATTAAATTTCCCCTTAATTAACCTTAGGACACCTGATTCACAATTCGGGCAGTCAAACATTTTTTTAAATTGCTCTTGGAAAGCTTTTGACGATATATTTAATTCGTACTTTGGCGCTAGCAATTCGCTTACGAATTCTGATGGTGAAGTCGGATCAGCAATGATATAGCTCTTATGCTTAGCACGAGTTAAACCGACATAAAGTAAGCGCCGTTCCTCAGAATGAGAATAACTATCTAATGATGGAAGTAATGCTTCAACTACAGCATCATCACGGTTTTCATTCGGGAAGCCTGATTTTCCTTGAAAAAATCCTATTAGAATACAGTAGTCAGCTTCAAGACCTTTAGACTTATGAAAACTCCAAAAGTGAATATTATCTTTAAGCTCATTACCCCATAACAAGGTTTTAGTGTCAGCGAGTAAATAATTATACCTAGCAATAATAGCAATGCTGGCGCTAGGTGCATTCTCTCTTATTTTTCGAACAACCTCTAAGGCTCTTTCGTATACACCATCATTATTTCCGATCTTATCATCTAAGAGGTACACCTGAGACTCTTTTACTTGCGTGTGAGTAACGATATTCTTTTGATACTGCTCAGGGTTCTCCATAACAAATTGCCCTGCCGTATTTGCGATACTGTTATTATATCGAAAAGTTTTTTGTAGCATTGTTGGGGTATAGTTGCCAACGAGCTCATCAAAACGAGTTGTCAGCTCTAATTTACCACCTGAAAAACGATATATTGACTGCCAATCATCACCAACTACTGTAAGCGATGGGTGGGGGCCTTTGTCTATGATTGCCCTAACAAAGTCCATCCTAGCCTCAGATATGTCCTGAAATTCATCTACTAATATATACTCCCATTTTGGTTTATAGCTACCGTCCTCTACTACCTGAATAGCCCTTAAAATCATATCATCAAAATCAATGGAATTTTGCCTCGCTAATTCATGTTTATATGCTGTGTGAAGGGCATCTAATAAAGTTGCATATTTTTTTGGTTGATGGATATTAAATTTTTTTAAACGGCTAACTATTTGTTCTTCGTCCAATCTTTCGACTCTTATTGCCTGAAGAGCTTTTTTCATCAACTCACTCCAACTGGAGAGCTGTTTTTGACCGTTTAACTTTTCGAAGATTTCACTCGGATGTAATGGGTTACAGCTAATACCGGAAGCTGCTAGTTTAGCTTTGAGGTTTTCTAAAAGTGTATTTTCTTTCCATTCATAATGATAAGTTTCAAGAAGTACTGTGCCACACTCTTTATGTAACAACTCCTTCTGGTGCATAGACTCGCCGTAAGATGAAGCGTCGATATCAGGTCTCGTATTGCCATTACGATCTACTCCATAATGTTCAATATAAATATCAGTGCCAACAATATGAAAGTCAGGTCTATAATCAAAACCAACCTCAATTCGGCGTTTAGTAACAAATTGGCTTTCGTATTCATACTCAATCTGATTAATATGTAAAAAGTTGGCAATCGTTAGCTCTTGATACCCTTTTACCAATTCATTATTTAATGTTCTAAATTCGTTATCTCTAAGGTGCTTTTCATATTCACCTTGGGTTTTAAAATCAAACGGATCGACTGGAGGGGTCGTCAGTTCTATCAAATCGAATACCCTTGATGGGTCAGCCCCAATATATTCATGTATCCAATTTGTTACCCACTGTTCTAGCCTGAAGGGATCTTCAGCGTAAACGCTAATGCTAACTGGTATACCTGATTCTTTAAGGATTTTTCTACCCAAAGCATGGAAAGTACTGATTTGAGGTAATGAGTCGACACTAACGTTACTATTTCTAGCTTTTTCAGTAAGGCGCTCACTTAACTCCACCGCAGCTCCTTTATTGTAAGCAAGTATAAGTATTTCTGATGGTAGTGCTAACTGTCTATCAATTAGATCAAGTGCTTTGGCAACCATTACAGACGTTTTACCTGTTCCTGCTGCTGCCAACACCATATTTCTATCATTGGAGCGAATTACCCCTAATCGCTGCTCGTGCGTAAGCGGGTTTGACTCAACTACATCATAGAAGCCTTTTCTTTTTCTAAGCTGATCGTTTTCATGACGCAGCCTTAAATGATCTATGTTTAAAGGGAAATGTTTTAGTATTTCTTGCACACGTGAAATATCATTTGGGTCAAGAAGTTCATGCCAAAGCTCAGTCTGATATGAATAGTACTGATGGAGCTGAGATATTAAGCTTTCAATTTGCGTGTAATAAGAGTCTCTTGGGTAATTTTTAATAACTAATAAATTAAACTCCGAGAATACTTTGATTAAGTAACTTTCTATAGAGTCTTTCGCTATACAGTTAAAGGCTTCTGCAAAAGCTTTCGCATTCTTTTTCGACAGAAATTTAAATGAAAGTTCCTGCTCTTCGTATTTGAAAGAAAAGCTAGCTCCAAAAAAAGACATGTGAATAAAGCCGAAGCTTCTAATATTTTTTAAATCAAAAATTGATGATTTTGATTTTTTGCTCACTGCTGAAAACTCAGTTTGATTAATAACCAGAGTATGTGAACCTAAAATACGACCAAGAAGATTAATTTTGAGAGAAGATGTATCTGACATAAATCCATTTATCATTAATATTACCCATACATCATTGTATCAGTAATCGGCACTCTCAGTTAACCAGAGAATCTGTTTTAACAAGCTAATGGAAAAAAGCTCTTATATGTACTCGCATTGTAAATAGAATAAACCCGAGGCACGATATTTATCGTGCACAGCTCAATCAATGGAACCAAGCTATAAAAACCTTAGTTTGTAAATTATCTACATCAAGCACAACACTTTTTGAACTTTAAACCAGATCCACAGTGGCAAAGAGTGTTCCTACCAAGTTTTCTAGTCGCTTCCTTGACGTTTTTGTTAGCGATGCTCTTATAAAAATACTTGTGAGCTAGTTTATGGTTTTTCCCCACAGAAGCTAACTTTTCATATAATATTGCCGACTCAAAAACCTTTCCGTCAGGATTAAAATTTAGCAGCAACTCGCCATGTTCTTTATTTATTTGTCCTAGCAAGGTTATCGCTTCATCATATTTTGCTAGCCACTTCGGAGATAGCGCACTTAATTTTCTTTTTATTTTTGTAGGTGTATGCTAAGTAGAGCCGTTGCATTGAGCGCCCTTAGCGCTCAATAAGAGTAAATCAAATTTGGTATCACCGGCTAAGATAATTGACGCTAGATACAGAGATCCGTATGAGGTCACGTTATTGTTTTTTTACACTTGTAGAATGCCAAGAAGGTGAGCGTCTAGCGAACTACACCTATGTTTTAAAATTCCAGGGTAACAAGCTGTCGATATCGGGCTCAGGCTGGCACAGTTCATCAAGGCAAGCACAGATGTAATTAAATGGGATTAGACCATTTATCTTGGCGGTTTCCACAATGCTGTAAAGGGTGGCACTAGCATGGGCCCGTTAGCCGTTTGGCTAAATAACCAATTCTTTCGGCCTATCACAAACGGTTTTACCGCGCGTTCTGCTCTATTATTATCGATGCTAAGTCGGCCATCATCAACATAGCGTATGAGCTTGTGCCATTGATTTGCTAGGTAATTAGCTGCCTCTATCAGTTTGCTGTTCCCCACTAAATTTGGCTGATCCTGCTCAAGCCATATTTTTAGCTTGCTAAGAATAGGCAGGCTAACCTCTTGTCTTGCCGTATATTTGTCATCCACACTTTTATCTTTGATGCGTGACTCAACGCCGTACAGTTTTTGGATAAGGCTCAATACCACATCCGCTTTGCCGGTTTTGTTTTTACCTTGTAGCTTTTTCGCGTCGATAAATTTACGACGAGCATGCGCCCAGCAGCCGATTAAGGTTGCCTCTGTTCTGGCATAGGCTTGATAGCCATCCACGTGCAAGTACCCTTGATATCCATCAAGATAATTGACCACGCAGGCGGCCGCGCGACTATTGTGGAAGTCGTAAAGTACGATATTAGGGATAGGATTATTCGGGTCTGGTGAATCTCGACCCGAGCAATACACCCACATGTAACTGTTTACTTTGTCCGATTTCACCACCTTTAATGGCGTTTCATCGGCAAACAGCGTGGGTTGCTTTAACAGCTCGGCTTTAAGCCGTTCAACTAATGGCGCGAAGAGTGTGGCTGATTTGTCTATCCAGCTGCTCATGGTCTGTCGACTGAGTTCAATACCGTATTGCTTAAACATCGCTTCCTGGCGATACAGCGGTAACCCGTATTGGTATTTACTGGTGATAAGCTGACTGAGCAAACTGCTGGTTGCAATGCCTTTGTTGATGGGCATGGCAGGCATTGAGGCTTGTTTAATCTGTGTCTGAGTTGAGGATTTATCACAGTGACGGCAGGCGTATTTAGCCCTAATATGCTCAATCACTTTGATTTTAGCGGGTATGAACTCAAGCTTTTCTGACTTATCTTCACCCATTTTATGTAGCTCACCGCCACAGCAATCACAGGTTTTGTCGATGATGTCGTGAATAACCTGCTCACGAGGTAAGTCTTTTGGCAGTGGCTTACTCACCGGCTTTTTACGGGTATAGCTAATGGATTGTTGCTCTGCCTCAACTTCCTCAACAATTTCTTCCACTTCATTGAATAACTCGCCTTGCCCGGCAAAGCCTTCAGCACTTTTGCCGAATTGTTTTTGTTGGGCCAAGCTCCAGCGCTCTTCCAATGCCGCAATCTGGGCATCCTTCTGCGCTAACAGTTTTTCAAGTTCAGCAATGCGCTGTTTAAGGGCGAGTTCATTTTTCATGACGCCTATTTTAAGGCATCATCAAAGGCTTTGCAGTGCTAACTGAACTCACTTTGATGATCATCAATCGATCGCAAATATTAAAGCATTTTCTTACCTGCGACATCAATTTTACTGTGTCCAATCACATCATAACCCGATAATAACCAGTGTAATTGCTGCTCGCTTAAGGTCATGGTGGGTGACATGACATGAGTTTGGGCCATTTTAACTTATGCTTATCTAATCGCTTATACCACAGTGCAAAACCGGTGTTATCCCAGTAAAGCAGTTTGAGTTTGTCACGGCCTTTATTACAAAACACAAATAGCGCACCACTGAGCACGGGTAGTTCAAGCTCTGCTTCCACCAACGCCGCCAGACCATTAATTGATTTTCGAAAATCAACGGCATCGGCACATAAATAGACGGTGGGTACATCAACGAACATCCTCATACCGTTAGCCCTTTAATAATGGCAACGATATCGGCCGTCGCTAAATCGATAGGAAACGTGAGTTGGCCGGTTAGCGTATCAAACTGCAGCGTATTTTGACGAGTTTGCGCGCAGACTTCAGTAGTTTGTTTTACCTGGACAAAACGTGATGATGTAAGGCACTGCGTGTGCACTGGCAAGGTGGAATTAGGCTGGTCTTTTGCCAGTAAAGCACGTTGTTTATAATAAGTCGTAATAGCGACATTATGGTGTTGGCAGAATTCAATATTAGTACCACTAAACGTACTGCGTTTCAGCAAAAGCTGCTGCCACTGTGCGCTTGTTCCGTAAGTTTTCATAACCTGCTCCGAATTTATCATTGAGCAGGTATTTTTAGATAATCAGAACATCGATGCTAGTGTCGGAGGACAATAAAGTATGAAACTCGACAATAAATACTAAAACCATGACAATAAAGTTCGAAACTTTTCGATGCTATTTGTCGCAGTCTGCCTTTTGTTCTAACAAGCTTTTGCCCCAAAACGAGTTAACGTAAATACTCTAAGGGCGGCTTTGAGCGAGAAGCAGACGGTCGAGTAAACTCGTTTTTGGACAAAAGTGAGTTACGCGTAACCTGGGAAACCGCTTATAAAGATTAGTAAAAGTATATTGAAGCCATAGTCGTTTGTTAGCATTATTTTTCAAACGTAATATTTGAATAATTAATAGCATTCCCATGCTTCTCGCTTAAGTGGTCAAAAACTTCAAACCAATCGAGAGACAAACCAACCCTTTTCCCCTTTTCTAACTGAACTTCACATCTGTAGGCTTCATACCCTGCAATATCAGCATAGTTCTGACACATTGATACAATAGAAGTTCGAGCGTTGTTGATGACACCATCAGTTAGCTCTCGATTTAACATATGCTTTTGAGAAATAGCGTATATGAAGCCATCTATTATGTCTGTCAGTTCAAGCTTAATGTCTTTAGATAGCACCTTTTTGGGTACACCTGCTTTGACTAAGTCTTCGTAGTAATAATAAATATTAAAGTGAGCTGTTTGACTTGAACTATCTTGATCGTAGCGTACTCCAGTAGTGAAGCTTCTGACTGGTAAAGCACTATGCTGACTATGACCACGTAAATTACGGTGTTTGTCAAACTAGTTGTCGCGATCACTACGTTATGCACTCTCAGCCTTGACACTATTTTGTTCAGGGTTTAAGTACACTTCTTTTGGTAAATCCCAATTACGGATATTACCGCTCCAGCGCTCAGGGTGAGCATCTTTAGCACCTTGATAAACTTCTTTTCTATTAGCCAATATGTCACCCGCTAATCCTGAATGCCTTTGATGTGGGCTGACGTATTTGATGCCACTATGTTTGTGGTTAAAATTATACCAGTGGCTAAATTTCAACACCCAACTACGCGCCTCATCAATTGTTGAAAACCCTTTATACGGATAATTTTATAGTGCGCGAAGGGCGGATCTTTCTGCTCCGACCACACTCATATGTATACTTTACACAGTTTTAACAAATTAGCTAAGATATTACTATCACTAAGTTTTCTATTATCTTTAAGCAGATCTAAATAGAACACTATACGCGCGTCGCACATATCCTTGAATATGTGCGAAAACAACGGGTTAACCACTTAATTAGCTGTTATTTTTTAGGCAAACGCATTCGTGCAACCGTATTATCAGATAAAACATAGTGGTGGAATAAGGCGGCGGCTGCATGTAGTCCAATCAAGTAATAACCAACTTCCCCAGCGGTTTCATGCAGCTCTTTTATGGTTTTAGCTAAGTCTAAATCTTTACTGGCCAATGGCGGCAGCTCTAGACCAAAAAACGGAATTGGTTTGCCCGCCATGCTCAAAATTAACCATCCAGCAATAGGCATAGCAAACATGAACCCATACAAAATAACATGCACTAGTTTGGCCAGGTTATTTTGCCATTTAGCTGGCTGTGGTTTTATATCAGGAGCCGAACCACCTACTATGCGAGCAATTAGCCTAACGCTTACTAAGGCTAAAACCGATAAACCAAGCATAAAATGCCACATTTTAAAGGCATCTCGGGTTGCTGTTCCTTTGTCGAATAATTCGCGCAGTTCAATGCTTGCGTAAACAGCGACTATCAATATGAACATAAGCCAATGCAAAGCAATGGAGAGTGTATTGTAATGAGTTGTTGTATTTTTTAAATTCATAGTGCCCCTCGAAAAAATTAAATCTTATATTAATCGTATAAAGTTACTGACCATTTAGCTGTTTTAGAGCTTAAAAAAGTAGCCTACCCCACTACAAAGTAACCTATCATTACTAAGCATTTAGTGATCTAAAACATAAAATTTATATTTTAAAAAACATGAGTAAATATACTTGGGATTATAACCAACTACATAATGTAAATTCGTATCATAGATGTAACTTCGATGCTCTATAATCTTTTGTTTTACCGTAGGGTCATTTGTTAACTCAAAAGAAAAACAACGTTCTTTTAAATTATTATAATGCCAGTCTAGATATAATTTGCTCAAGTTAAAAAGATTAAACGCAAGTCTATTTAATGAACTACGAATTTCATGATTCAAAATGTAGTCTGCATATGGAGAGGAAACTGACCGCAAATTCCAATAGTTAACCTTATTTTTATAATCCCAATAAGCTTCAACTATTTGATCATAAATGATTTCTAAATCGAGAGCTTTGACCAAAACCGCCCTTAATTCTAAACTGTTTCTAATTTCGTCTTCTGGAGCATCAAAGAATTGATATTCGACTTTATCAGCATTGTAAATTGCTAAATTTTTCATAAACCTCCAATAATGCTAACGCCCGCCTAACACGCAATGTGTTGGCATGGATTTTTGCGTTGTTTGCCAAAACCATGACAACTAATCATTGTCGGAGTTAAGGCTTTTGTTATGTTTACCGACTCGTTGAAATAAACATGATAGAGCAGATGCGTAAATTGTGAAGAAAAGTACAAAAGCAACGAGCAGGCTTAATTTGGCAGCCCAGTTACTTTTTGAAGACATCTCATAAATCAAATACACAGAAATAGGTAACGAAAGAAGGTAGCTAGTGCTTTGGGCACTAGATTTATCAAAAGTGGAAATCAACTTTTCAACCAAGCTTGGAGAAAAGTGTAAAACGAGTGGGACGACCAATAGGCCAACAAACAGTATATCGATTACTATTTCTTTCAATTTAGAAACTCCATATCTAAGTAAACATAACATTTTAGTATTTATGCGACACGCTGTTTGTGTTGCATAATCGCTTGTTGGACTGAGCCGCTACCTGCTCGGTGTGTCAGCGTTGGTGTTGTTTATGCTATGGGAATTTGCTTTTTGGAGGCTCTCACTTTCCTAGCTGATTTAATCAGCTTAGCGAGTGTTATGTAAGCTTTCCCTGCATTGCTCAGCGCTTATTATGTATTCATTACACCTTAATTTGCCTTAATAAGCAATTATATTTTTTACACGTACAGAGGCCGCTAGCCTGAGCAGTTAAGCAGGTTAACTCATTTATTTTAAGCAGCTACCTAGCTGCTAACTCGTTCGCTCTACTTTGGTCCTTGTTTCATATAACTGGAATACGCCAATTAACCGCAAGATACCTGCCTTACAATGCTGGCAAGGCCAATGCGGTATCAGTGTTACGTTTTCTGTCTTTAGCTTCTCCACTTTACCTCTGTGTGATTCTTGTGACCTTATTAATGCTAACTTTCGCTTGCGACACGCATTAGCTAAAAAGCCATAGTGGCGAATGCGCATAAACCCTTTGGGCAATACATGTTGTAAGTAGCGCCGTAAAAATTCATCACAACTCAGCGTCATGACTTTATCGCGGTTGTTATCTGCATAATCGCGGTATTTAAAGCTCACTGTTTCTTCAGTCGCTGACACTAATCGCGATTCTGACATCACGCCTTTTCGGGTATAACGAGCAAGGTAACTAACTAGCTTTTCACTGTACGTTAAACAGGCTTTGCTATACACGCACCATTTGGTTGGCGTGCTTACCTTCGCGAATGAACTATCGCATTCATTGAGCGCCGCCAGCATTTTCCCTCTGAACACTGTTGATAATGCTTTAACGGGGTATAAATAGCCTTTTTCTATTTCATGCCAGTGCGCTTTATCAAGCGCGCCTGCGGGTATCAAACAGTGTAAATGGATATGCTGACCTAAGTTTTGCCCCCACGTATGCAGTACACTTGTCATGCCTAACTGACCATGCCTCTTTCGTTTCGCAAATTTACTCAGCGTTTGCCATGTGGCTTTGAATAAACACTGATACAACGCGTTTGGGTTGTAGTGCGCAATGATATTCAACTCATGCGGGAGTGTAAAAACAAGGTGGAAATACCTACATGGTAATAAATCCTCCTGCTGTTTTTGCACCCATTTAGCCGTAGCCATGCCTTGGCAACGCGGGCAATGACGGTCTCGACAACTACATCCAATCTTTTGCGACTCCCCACAGCTATCACATTGCCATGCTTGATAACCGAGCTGACCCGTTCTGCATGATTGAAGGTGCTGACACACGCGCAGTTGTTGATAACTCACCGTATGATGTTGGCGATAACTCTCAAGGCTTGAGTTTAAAATATCAGCGAGGTGTAAGGCGTTCATTGTTTACTCCAGCTCGCAAGCAAATCAATGCCGCCATGACCTAACTCTGGTAACCAATGTAAGTAACTTTGTGTGGTTTTAATATCACTGTGGCCAAGCTGATGTTGCAGTTGATGAAGTGGCATACCTGATTCAAGTTGGTGTGTTGCATAAGCATGGCGTAAAGTATGTGGATTACAGTGCTTTAAGCCACACGCTTGTGCATGTTTTCTCAATGGCTTCCTGAAGGTTGATGCTGACATAGGTTTATCCATTAATAACCGTGAATAGAACATCCAACCTGTTGGGTGATACATTTTCCAATAACAACGTAATTGAGCCAGCACGCTATCTGATACAACCACATAGCGTGATTTATCCCCTTTACCTTGTTCAATTAAAATAGTTTTACGCTGTCCATCGATATCTTGCACTTTAATGCGTAGCAGTTCATTAATACGTAAGCCACACCCATAGCACACCATAATCAATGTTTTTAAGCGCATATCGGTGCAACTTTCTATAAGCCGTCGCATGTCATCGCGCGATAAATACGTGGGTGCGCGAAGTTTTACTTTTGGCAGTACAATATCTAAGTTCAATGGCCGATGTAAAATATTCTTAAACAAAAACCAAATACTGTTTATCTGTATTTTTTGGCTTGCTCTAGAAAGTTTACGAATCGCAGGATCGTTAAAAAAGGCGTTAAGTTCCTCATCAGTAATCGAATCGAGCGGTTTATTAAAATAATGACTGAGTTTTAGTAAATGTTCACAGTAGCTTTTACATGTACTTTGCGAATAACCACGATAGGCTATTTCAGTTTTGCCTTGTTCAATGAGTGTATTCATGACTTACCTCCAAGTTATGGGATAACCCCAAGGTAAGTGTGGCTCAAATGATAAGAATAGGATCTCCGCGTAGCGGCTTAGTTCAACAATTTAATAGTGCGCTCATCGCGCATATCTCTGCCGACTTAACGCTCACTTTTCTATATTATATAGTTTTAACAAATTACCTAAGGTATTACTATCACTAAATTTTCTAAAACTTTTAAGTAAAGTTAAATGGAACAATATGCGCGCGTCGCTCATTTTCATGAATATATGCGCAAAGAGCAGTTTAACCAATCTATTAACGACGATGTTTAGCCAGTCTCAATGACCGGTTATCGCTCGAAGCGGCCCGTCAACATTCCAGTTTGTAAATCGTTTTGGGGCAAAAGCTTGTTAGAACAAAAGGCAGACTGCGACAAATAGCATCGAAAAGTTTCGAACTTTATTGTCATGGTTTTAGTATTTATTGTCGAGTTTCATACTTATTGTCCTCCGACAGCTAGGTGTGGTTCGCTAGACGCTTACCCAAGAAGTCATAATCTAATCCTTCTCCTTGAATAAATTATTAGTGGGATTACTAGATAACACTATGCCGAAGCAATAATATGCAAGTATCTTTGTATTATAAGGGTCTAGCCAAGTGTGCACCCTTGCTGGTATTTGAGAACAGTCAGTTTTTTCGCCCTATCACGAAGGGTTTTATGGATCGCTTTGCGCGGTTGTTATCAATTTTAAGTCTACCATCCTCTAAGTAGCGCCGGAATTTTCCAAATTGATTTATCGCGTAGTTGATGGCTTTACCTAACGCCATTTTGGGCGGGATTTTATCTTTGTGCTTGAGCAACCATTGGTATAACTCGCCAACAATGGGTTTGGCTTTTTGCTGTCTAATATTGTACTTTTCTGTGGCTGGTTTATCTTTGATAGCTTGCCAATGAGGTTAAGCGCCACATCCGCTTTCTCTGTTTTCTTATTATTGCCTTTCGCTTCGATAAATTTACGACGCATATGAGCAAGGCATAATTGCCAGCTAATGCCTTTAGCTTGTTTTTGCGGCATAAAAAGTTGTTTTTGATAAAACATTTTGCTGACAATACTCAGTGATAGTTAAATCGCTCGATTGTTGCTCTTCTATTATATTACACCACTGCTCAAGGCTACGTGTTTTTCTCATGGCTATCTCCTAATTGAAATTCAGGGATAGCTTAATAATTTTGACGAGTTACTTGCAGGTGCACTAAGCTAGACGCTTACGTTGTACGCAGCGATATAACTTTAATAATATATGCACTATTTATAGGTATAATTGCCGTGATTAGGTGCAATTAGCCTAAGTCATCTTAATCTGCATTTAGTTTATAGTTAATCAACTCAACAGCATCACTAAACAAGCTAAAGCAATAACAAGCAACGATCCCAGAGCTTTGTCAAGAGCATGATATGGAAGCGCTGCTTTTATGAGTAGTGCGCTGAATATGAAGGCATGTATTAATTCCTGCGCCGATTACAAGAGCTTAAAATTGCAAACCCACGACTAAATAAAAAGTATAGTGTAGAACGTTTTTAAACTAATTTTATAAGGTAGCTATGTAAAGCCAAGTAGCAAAAATTAGTGCTTAGCAGCTAGTAGTTAACTATAAAACCAAGATTGACTCTACTTGATGATTGGTAACTACCAGCTTCTCGCTTAAAGCTGAATATTCTGAGTTAGAAACTTATCGATGAGAGCTAAGATATTCAATGTTTAAAAAGTCACTTAATTGATTTTTAATTATAACCTAGATTCTAATTGTAATTAAGACAATATACTTAAAGGCCTTTACTCTCACAGCGACTTTTAACCACATCATTTTGGTTCTTTTGTAGCTTTGAAATTTTCTCTGCTCTAGCACACTCCCAAGCATCAACAGGATACATTTTATCCCACGCATTCATTAGCTGGCGTTGTCCTTTACTCATGCTATATCTATTATAGGTGTTTTCCATATACAGATAAGTACGAGCAATTTTGCCTCTAGCCATTTCAGGCGGCTCAGCTTTCCTGTCGTCAATTTTCATCGCACAACCTCCAAAATCGCTTTGAGCCGCTGGAAGCATGGTAAAGTTATAATTACTTCTCAAAGCATTCACGGCACCAATGGCCGGATAAAGGTTAAACATATCGGCTTGCATAAAGCGATATTCTGTATTTACCTTTTCAGCACATCTTCGACCTTTAAATGGTTTCCCCTTACTATTTACACACTCCTTATGCCCATCTCGCCATTCGCTAAAAGTACGACCAAAGTTTTCTGCTGGAACAACATGCTCCCATTCAATTTTTTTAGCTCGTTTGAGATACTTCGTTGTAGAAAAGCCCTTTGGTGCGGTTACTTTTTTATTAACGTCAAATGTCGCACCACAATAAAGTGTAATACGATGATTATTATAAACCTGCTTTTCTAGAAGCCGTTTAGCTTTGCTAAATGAGTCGATTTCTTGGTTTGCTGAAGAGGCAGCAGAGAAAATAAGTGTTGCTAACAGTGAAATTGTAGATGCTTTCATTATGATTTTTGGTACCTATTTCGTTTAAATACATCACATATAATAAATGAGTTAATAAGCTAATCATTATTTTTGGTGACTTACAATTTTAATTTATAGAACTAAGATATTATGCTTTTTTAGCGAGGATATCTTGATCATTAAGATAGTTTCGACACGCTTTATCGCCTGTAAATTCAGATTCACCAGCAATAATGGCGTGTTTTAGGCTGAACAGCCAGTAATAAAGCTAAGCATTAGAAAAGATACAATAGGGTTTTTCATTAGTAAATTACTCCATAATTAAAATAAGCTTTGAGTAAGCTCATAATTCCTCACTAAAGCTTAACAAACCGATGGTGATTTTACTAATTGATAATAAAAAGGGCGAGTCTATCCTTTGAGCGTGAGTATTGTGTATTCTAGTCTAATTCCAACTGGCTTTAATGTATATCAATTGATTTTTCCTCAACACCTCTCTTCTGGTACTACTACCATAAAACTAATCACAGCACTCATCATATAGAATACGCATAGATTCATAACAAGAAGACCGATTGCGCCACCAATTAGTGCTACTTTAACTTTTAAATTAGGTACTATTAATGAGACAACACAGCCTGCTGCTACATTAAAAGCCAACTACTAAAGTGTAAATCAAGCATACCTGAAATATGCGCCAAAATAGCACTAGCTAAGCTAGTCCATTCCAGCGCCAGCAGCAAACAGCAAACAAACTTTTTTCTATCATTTGTCCTTTATATAAAAAGTTGCTATTTAAATTGCTATATACACTGGTATAGATTTAGTCCATAAATATTATTTACTATCAACCATTTGAATATTCAGCAATCGATCGCCTCTCTCATTACCAATTAGTAAATTAATGCCCTCAGTAATTTCAATTTGGCTGCCCAATGGGTAGCTTTCTTTGGTTGATGCATTAATTAAGTTTGCCATGCTTTCGTTTACTAAATACCAGACGTCATTATGAAAAACAAAATAACCTTGTCGCTTTTTATCACTGTTCTTCAACCTTTCGTTTGGTGTTACAAAACGATTGGTGTGCCATCTGTATAAAGACTGGTTTGTATAAACCATTAGCCTGTGATCATCAGAGACAAAGCGCCCTTTTTCTCTTTCAGAGTAAAAGTTAATAACGGGAAGCAACCCTATGTATTTAGTACTGCAAAAAGGACACGTTGGTGAGAGTGTATTATCAAAAATATACCAGCCTTGTTTGCACTCCGCATTAACGCATGGCTGAATCAAATCAATCGATTTAATTAGCGCGCTTTCCCACTCATCTGCAGTTGGTCTTTTTTGAGGTGCATGAAGTCCTTCTATAAAAGCCCTTTCAAATAACTTACTTATGTAAGGGCCGGTAATTGAGTAAGGTAGTTTATTAGTGTCTTTCCATGGCAGTTCGGTTGGTTTTACTCTTTCTACTTTTATTCTGTTATCAGCGTTTGTAGGATGCTCAACAAATAAAGCTTTTTCGCCCATTGATAACGTTTCATCTTTTTGAGGATCTAAATCTCTTACTTTATCGCCTCGTAGGGGGTGGCGCAATAATAAGTAGTTATAAATTAATACAGCAAGCGCGTGTCTGTCTGTTGATATATTGGGTAAGCACCTAGTTAGATCTGTTTTAGATAGATGTGCTGTGGCTACAACTTCTGGTGCAATAAAGTCAGGTGTGCCTACTACGTCTGGAGGGTACTTTCCTGGTACAACTAATCCATCTACATCAATAATGGTTGCAAGCCCTTCTACAGGTGAAACAAGCACATTTCTATAACTCAAATCAGAATGAGCAAGCCCTGCTGCATGTAATCTACGAACGGCTCTAGCAATAGTAAGAGATATTTTAAGATATTTAGACCAATCTCCTTTTTCACGTTCATCTAAAAAGCGATTTTGATTGTTAGCAGATGCAAACCATTTACCTTGTTTTTCTTTACCTTTAATATTTAAAAAATCATTATTGACTGAGCCATAATCAAAGAAAAAATGAGCCTGGTACGATGGCACTACAATGCCTGTAAGACCATTATGTTCAATTATTTTTTCTGGCCAACAAAAAAAACTTTTCCAGTAATCACCGGTTTCATGCTGAAAAATACTTTCACGGTAGCGACCCGTTATCATTTCAAGTCGCTCTATGCTTGCACCGTCTAATTTATCTCTATAAAAAGCGACAACATATGTTTTGCAAGGGCTAAAGTACACATCTTTCATTACTCCTGAGCCAATAATTTCGTCTACATACTCTACTTTAGAGCCATCAAGTGCATTTATTTTAACAACTGCCATAAATCACTCCTTAACGAGGCAAACAGAAATAGTACGATCGTCATGGTTACCTTTAGACCAAAAATCCATCCACTGAGTTAACCCTTGTAATCCACTTTCGCGATTTTTGTTCGTAATATGCGGTTCTAGCTCATTCCATAACTTATCCCAATGAAGTAGTGATTCTAGCTGTTTTTCTGTTTCAAACCACGCATCCGTGATCCCATCCGTAGCTAAAATAAGCGCACTCATGGACTCAACTTTATCCATTTTTACGCGCCTGTAAACACTTCCATCTTCAAATATTTTATTATCTAAAAATCGTGTTTGCCCAGCAAATTCACCACTATCTGGTTCGCCCATTAACACTACTTTTTTATTTTTATCATATATTGCAATACCACCGTCACCAATCCAAAAAGAGATAACAAGATAACCCTCTTCAACTTTTTTATGTGCGGCAAGTATTAACGTTGTAGAGAAGTCTTTTACACTGTCGCCTTGGTTTGCATCAACACTACTATGTATCGCTTTTGCAGCGCTAAAAACGGCTTTAACAATGGTATGTTGATAAGCTTCTAGTAATGACTTTTGGTTTTCTTCGCTATTCTCGTTAGAGAAGTCGTTATATGCTCTCTCAAGTTCAGTGCCATAATGACCATTTAAAGATTCTTTAAGTGAATTGGTTGCACTGTTCACCGCTACAAATGCGCCTTGGCGAGAATATTTGCACGAACCTGCTCCATCAGCAACACAGCTAATAACCCATTCAGATGAATCATCGCAGTAAAGTTTAAAATCATCATCGCGATGAATACCTTTGTGAGCATGTGAGCGACCTCTTACACTGCTCCCCATTAATAACATGCTGCTATTTTCACAATAAGCATGGTAAGTATCTGGTTTATGAAAACGGGCTGTGTCATCTGAGGGGATATTTTTCCAAAGTGACCTTGGGTCTGGCACAAAAGTTACTTTTACTCTTACAACCACACCCTGGACCTGACCATTAGCGAGTGGCGTTGAGCCGTATAAATCAAACTTATAATCGCCAATCTGGTCCGTAGTACCAAAAAACGTTAGTTTATCAGCATCAAAGTTTATGCCCTCAAATTCATCAATACTTTTAGTTTGAAAAAAGCTGACTTTTGCATCAGTTTCACTCTCAAGGGATATCGATTCTGAGAACGCGGTATTCACTCTAAGATTAGGAAGGCGTAAATTAATAACTAACGGCGGAATTTTTTTATCTACATTTAAATTATTCTGTTTTTTATCCAATTTACCGCCCTCTAATCTTGTTAAGCGACGCATACCTTTGTCATTTTCCACCAATGGCGCAAGCTCTTTAAGCAATGCATTAATATGGTGTTGTATAACAATTCGATCTAAATACTGATTAGCACGCTTTTGTACAAATGACTTCTTTGTATTTGTGAGTGAAGCTTGGTATAGAGTCTCTAATAATGTTTGTTCAAGCTTTACTTTTCTCATTAGCCCTGCCCTCGCGTAATTGAGAACTCACTATTTCCTTGGCTAAATTTAATGTTTGTTTCGCACCATGGGCACATTACGATATTCTCATCACCAATACACAACAATTTACCACAACCGCACATAGCAAAAGCTGACTGATTACCGCACTGCGGGCAAGGCGGAATGCCATCAAGAGAAGATGTATCAACTTGCTCTGCAACATAGTCATCTGAGGACCATTCAAAGTAACTTTCTTCTAATTTATATGCGCCTTCGAGATGATAATACTGATGATTTTGAATAAAACGCTCCATCCTTTCAACAACCTTTGGTTTGGCGTATTTAATTAAATAAGGACGACGGTTGCTTGAACAACGGCCTGTTAACGTTACGCAACTTGAATCAGACGCACTCGCCTCGCCTGTACTATCCATTACTGTTAAGCCAGCATTACTAACTTTTTCTAAAGATACGGGGGGATTTTTGTTATCAATCTCTATCATTTGGCTTTGTGCTTTAACAGAGGCACTGACCCATTCTATAAATTTAAAAAATTGATTTTTATCTGTCTTCTCTAGTGCTAGTACCGGATTTGCTACTTGATTTAATATATTTATATCTGCATTTAAGCCCAATGTAATAGCAATAAGACTGGCATTTGTAGCGTACTTACTTTGCCAACGTATAATTGCCTGGCTAGGATCATCTGTTGGCTTTCCATCCGTAATAAGAAAAACAATGGGCTCCCAATCACCACGTTCTTCATAGGTGGTTTTATTTACATTGGCATCTATTTCATCCATTAATACGTTTAATGCGCCACCTAAAGACGTACCACCACCAACCGGAATTTTAGGAGGGTAAAAAGAAATCAAATCAATTAAAGGCGCAATTGTTTTAGCCTTACCAGCAAATGCTATAACACTAATAAAAATAGTTTCTAATGAATGAGGGTCTTGACGTAAAGAAGAAACAATGTTTTCGATGCCTTTTTCCATCAACTCAATAGGCTCTCCAGTCATAGACTCAGATACATCTATAACAAAAAAAATAGGTAATCTACGCATGTTATTTCCTTATAATACGATTTGAAACTCCGCCGGTGGAGGTGGTAGTGAGTTTTCTAATGGTCCATCAACACCTGAACTCATAGAGCCAGCTGCAATAGAGTCACTTACCCACTTAAAAAATTGTGAAAATGCCGAACTTTCCATGTTGTCTAAGACAACAACATTACTCGTTAATTGCTTTAAAAACTCAGGGTTTGCCTTAGGGCCCGCCGCACACGCAATTATTTCAGCAAAGTTGCTTGCTTTGACTTTTGGTAGACTTTCTTTAAATACCATTAAATCTGATGGTGACCCGTCTGTCATAATAAACAGCATGGGTCTAAAGTCACCTTTAGTGGTATCAGAGGATTTAATTACATTTTTTGAAACTTTATCAACCACAAACTCAAGTGCTTCACCCATATGGGTAGCACCTGATTTGGGTAGTTCAATCTCCGAGAATTGTGCACTTTCGAGAGGTGTTAAAGGTAAAAGCTCTTTTATTTCTCGATCGAATGTAATTAAAGATATATAGACAGATTCTAGTGCATAAGGATCTTGTCGTAATGCACTAAGCATTGCGCTAATACCCACATTAACAGCATGAATTGGCTCTCCTTGCATAGAGCCAGAGCTATCTATTAAAAGGTATACAGGTAAACGTCGACTCATTAGTCACTCCTACTTCTTAGTTAAATCAACTAAGTTAATTTCAGGTGGTGGCGGAGGAAGATCCGATAGTTGTGAGGCTTCTGACTCACCATTTTCGACTTTTTGAGAGTTTGTAGAAATACTTGCAGATACCCATTCAAAAAAGGCTGAAATCGCATTGGAGTCTGCATTTTCAAGATGCACAACGTTTTCAGTAATTTTTGAAAGCTCGTCTATTTTTGCATGGTGACCTGCAGCACATGCCACTACAATACCCATTTGAGTTGCTTTTAAATCATCTATACCTTTTTGAAAGTCATCAGTTGCACCACCATCGCTAAAAACAAAAACAAGTGGGCGCCAATCACCTTTTTCGTCAAGCGTTGTTGTTTTAACTTCTTCATTCACTTTACTGGCAAGTAAGGTAAGTGCAGCGCCAAGTGATGTAGTACCTGAAGGTATTAAATCGGGTGATTGAAACGACATTAAATCAGTCAGTGGTACTGACTGGATAGCTTTAGTGTTAAATTCTATTATTGATAAGAAAGCAGTTTCAAGCGCATAAGGGTCTTGACGAAGTGAAGAAAGTAGGGTTTGTAAACCATTTTTAACTGATTCAATCGGCTCTCCATACATAGAGCCAGATGTGTCTAATAATAGGTATACAGGTAAACGTCTCATAATGAGCTCCTTATTAAGTAATAAAAATCTCATGCATAGATAAGCAATTAAACATAGAACTAATATTTGTCATTATTAATATATTCACATATTTATTAACTATCTTATCTGCACAATAATTTTCATTTACTGATTTATAAATCAAACTCAGATGCAGGAATACCTACCGCATTACAAGCGTCTTTAATTGCACGTTTTTCGTCTGCGTCAAAATCGCCATCAGCACCGCCAATAATAATACCTAACTGAATACATGCGCGTGCTTGGTCTGGCTTACCCTTTAAAACACTCAAAGCTTGAATTGCTTCTATTTTACCAAAGTCGTAATCGGCTTCTAATTTGTTGCAATAAAAATCAAACTTCTCTTTTAAATCAGAAGCAGAAAAAACTTTTAAAGATTCGTTAGATACAATAAACCCAGCTGTTTTTTTACGCTCATCTGCGTCAATATCGCCATCAGCCGCTGCAACTAAAGCACATATAGCCATTGAAGCATCTGCAAACTTTTTGTTTTTAAATTGTCCGATGTTTTTTTGTAGACTGTCGTTTGCATCGCTTATTTTTTCTTTAACGTTATTCCAAAAACTCATACTATTCTCCATTGATATTTATAAATGGACTTAATTGTCCATTTTTAACATAAAACATTTTTTCAGCAAGCTCTAACATCGGTATGTCTGCAGGCAAATTACCATAAGCCTCTTTGACTAAACACGTTAATTTTTCATCTGCTATTAACGCATTAAATCGCGCCACTTTTTCTTCAATTTGACACTCTGTACCAATTAAGCCATTAAGTACATTATCATCTTCCTTTAAGAGTGTACCTATTACTCTCTCAACTGGCCACTTCAGTTTATTGACAATGCCTTCGATAAAAAATTGCGGTGAAGCGGTAATAATCCATATTTCCACACCTTGAGCATCTAATGTCATCATACGATCTAGCACAGATTTAATCGGGGTTAATTTTTCGGCTGTATTTACACCCGCTTCAAATACCAGTTCGTTACTTTTATTGTTTAAAGAAAGTTTATAAAAATGCTGTTTAATCTCATTTTTTATAATTTCCCTAGAAATCTTTCGCTTTGCTACAATGGGTAAAAGATAAGTAAATAGAGGCCTTCTACCTAGAAAATATTTGAATAAAAAGCTCAAAGAGTTTTCTTTCACTAGTGTTTCGTCAAAATCAAATATTGCAATTTTTTTCATACCTAACCTACATCTTTAATAAGTGCGCAAGCACCAAAAGGCATATCAGGAAGTACACACACTTCAATGCTTTTTTCATTGGCTATAGTAATTAAATGTGTGGTGTTTGGGTTATTCGCATCATTCACTATCAAAAGATCTGGTACTCGGCGAAGCATTACTCGTGTTGCTTCAGCAATACCGGGTTTAATTCTATTTATATCGGTTACATTAAATTTATTCATTAGCAAACCAATATAACTTTGCGTTAGCTGATTACGCGTTTCTCTATGCTGCTCATCTGGCACAGCTGATAATTTATAATCTGTTTCTTTAAAACAATTAGATACTTCTGAAATAAACTTATTTGAATAATCGTATTGAGCTAAATGTTCATATGAAATACAGCCATGAAAGTCGTCTTTTTTAATCTGATCATTAATAACTGAGCGACTAATCAAACCACTTACGGTTGAGTTCATTAATGCACTGGGAATTGCATAATCCTCAAAAGTTACTGAGTAATCAGCAGTTCCACCGATGTCGGAGACAACATATAACGAATTGCCTATATTAACTTTACGGCTAATATTATATTCCGCAATCGCTTTTTTAAGCTCTTTGGTAATAACACCTTTAGCAGTCCAGCCATCAATAAATACAATACTTTGAGGAGGTGTTTTTAAATCAAAAATAAGGTAATCTAATGCATTAACATCAATACCTTTATCACGAACAATACTAATTGAATAATGGGTTGAATTATATTGTGAGTAATTATTTATACCTTTATTAACAAGCACGCCAATAGGTGTGCCAGCTCTAACTAGAGAAACAATACACACATCTTGCTTAATATTTTCAGAAATTAGACATGATAGATTGAGAACTTCTTTAGCCAATTTATACTTATATTTTGCTGTTAAATCATGAAATAATTTTTCATATTCAGGAGTTGGTCTATTTTCTTGGCTAACCATCTGAGAATAATGTAATTTACCTGTTTGAATTAAACGCTCTTTGTCTTCGATCGAATGAAATTCTGGTTTTATTTTTTTTAATAAAAACATGCAATCATGCTCTGGATAACTACCAATTAATGGTGTTTTCATTGATTTTATTCCCTATCAAGAATTTGTGAACCGTCAGGAACAATTAAAAAATCAGCTTCTTTCATAAAAGGTAAATCACTGATGCTGTCGCCAATACTAAACACCGTGTCATTCTCTCCAATCTGCAATTTATTTTTAATAAACTTAACAGCGACCTCTTTTCTTGCGTAAGGTGGTAACATCGCAAAATTACGTCCATTACTGTGTAATAACATGTCATTAGGAAGTATGCTTTTTAAATACAAATCAACATCTTTAGCTTTATTTTCACTGTAATCACCTTTCGATACTTTAACACATACATAAGCAGTTATACCTTGGTCAACAATAAGCCTTACCCGCACGGCATCACTTAATGCTGTAAAATGATTATGTACATGATCAAACATTTTTACTAACTCGCTTTCCCACAATGCTAGATTAAACTCTACTTTAATAAATTCATGCCATTGCTCTAACAATGTATGATTTTGATCTAATATAATGGCGCCATGTGATACCACTGCATACGGTGTGTTTTTAATAACAGGTAGGCTACAATTTAAAAACGAATTTGTTCTTCTGCCTGTCACCGGTATAAATACGCCACCTGCTGCTTCAAAAACATTAAGTAGTTTTTGCTGCTGTAGCGAAGAATACCCTTGAGATTCACCTTCGTTATTTGTTGTTGCTACAATAGATACGTCACTTTTAAGGCTTTTAAACAGTGTGTCGTCTAAATCAGTAAATACAAATAGCCTTGAAGTGTGATACGCTAGCATTTCCATTCGTGGTATTTAACCTCATCTGTAAATAGTAGTCCTTCGTAATTTCTTTCACTAACAACAAATATTGATTTGTTTTCAGGGAAGAAATTATACAAATAATGTTCACTATCATTTTCTACTGTAGCAATTCTATGCTTATTAACGATTGTATCGCACAGCAATATTGGTGATCGGTTAATTGATTGAAAAACAACTTCAACGCCTTCATTTTCAAGCCTTTCAGCTAATAGAAACGGAATGTATTGATGCTCTCCATCCGCAATAACGACCGTACTTTGAGATGTACTAATGCTGTTTATTTTTTCTTTATAAGGCATTAGTAAACCACATCTACCCGTGTCGTTTACAGATGCCCCATTAGTAAGCTTAGAGTTTACTTTATCAGGGAGTTGGGGGTTAAAGTCTGGGTCTTTATCTAAACTAATATTAGCCTTAAGTAAGGAAACATAGCGAATTGGAACATCCAAATTCAAGTCATGTAAATAGTTTTGCTCACCCATTAAATCGACAATTGACGTAACAACTATTTCTTCTAAATCGGGTAAGTAAGGAAGTATTTTTAAAAGCAAAACCTTGATAGTACGCCCAGTAGTAATTTCATCATCAACTATAACAAGTCGTTTAGATTTAATTATAGAGCTTAATAAATTTTCACTTGGTTGATAAAACATGTGATTAACTGCATGGCTATGCTCTTCATCTACAGTAAACCATAATTTTTCATCTAGTTTATGCCTTGTAGTATGCTGAAAATAAACATCATCATTTTGAATGTGGGCCAAACTGTCAGCAGCACCTGCTCCTAATCCTGTTGCAGCTTCAGCAAAACTCACAACATAGGTTTGAGGCCCCTCACCTATCTTTTCAGCTAGTTGATTGTAAGTTTGTCTCATTATTTTAGGTGAAGTTGGGGTGTAACGTCCTATCAATTTATTTACTAAAATAAAATAGCGTTTAGGATTTTCTCGACAAGCAAATGTCAAAATACGATCTAATGTTGTTTTTTCTTCAGCCGTTTTTAACGAGATTGTACCGGCTTTAATGTCGTAGATATGTTTCATATTTTCCAGTTATATTTCCGTATGCTTATAAAAACCCCAGTTACTATTATGCTCCTGTTTGACTGAATAATTTTTAATATATTTATAGGCCAATTACATTAAAGCTAGTGTGTAAGTTTTTTATTGATGTGCACGTTAATTATTTTTTTAGAGCCAACTTTAAATACTCAAGTAACAATGTGTAATGAAGGTAAATACTAAACTCCATACATATAAATTATAAATGGGCTTAAAATATAAGCCCATTTCTTAATTTATATCAACTTCACACTATTTAATATGAGGTTGATTAAATCTCTATTTAATTATTATTAAATCATTATTGAATAACGAAATACATACTTCCTGCCCAAATTACAAACATAGCAAGTAAAAAGTAAGCTATCTTTTTTGTTACTCTTTTGTAATTAAATAATAAACTTGCAGCCACTGCCGCAGTAATACCAACAATAGACCAACGTAATATTGTTAAATTGTCATCTTGCACAAGTGGTAGCGAATCTACACCATTAATTATAAACCAAGCCAGCAGCGGTAATGCAAATGCAATAGTCGTATCAAAAGTGTTAGATGCTAATGGGTTTGCAACTGCATCCTCATATTCACCTTTTTGAGCATCTTTAACTGATAAAATTAAGTCAGGTACAGACGATGCTGCAGCACCAAAAACTAAACCAGAAAAAAATTGAGGTACACCTAATACTGTTGCGCTGCCTAAAACACCTTCAACTAGTATGTGTGATGCACCTGAGATAACCGCAATAGCTAATGATAAAACAATTACTGCACTAGTTGCAGAAAATGCACGATTAGAGAAAAAAATTGCATTAAAGTTAAAAGTAAATATATTCGCAATAAATCCTTTGTCTTCTATCTCTTCATACTCATATTCTTCATCATCGTCGCCAGCTTTGTGACTTTTAGCATCAAAATATAAATGAACTGCATATAATAAATAAATTACATTTAATATAACGGCCATCAAAATTGTAAAGCTATTAAAACCAAGGCATACAATTAATGCTATTTCAGCGGTTAAAACCCAAAAAACATCACGTAAAAGTACATGTTTGTTTAGTTCAATATGTTCTACCGATTTACCACTTCCATCTTTCGCCATAATGATAGACAAAGCAGGTATAACACAACCATTAAAGATCGCAGAACCAGCAGTAACACCTAAAGCAACCATTACTAAAGACGGGTCGTTAAACCAAAATAAACAAGCAATCACAACACACATTTCAGGCATGCTAGAACCGATAGCATTCACTGTCGCGCCTTTTACCCCTGGCGGGAAATTGCGACCTAAATACCCTGCTGCCTGCTCAAAAGTGTCACATGCATACTTAAGTAAGTAACACGACAAAATAATATATATAAATGGTAATATTGTATCTAACACGTCTTTCTCCGACTAGGCAATATTAACGCCATAATTAACAGCCATAGCATGCAGACCACCTGCATACCCTTGACCAACCGCTCTAAATTTCCATTCATTATTATGTCTATACAGCTCACCAAAAATGATGGCTGTTTCAGTTGAGTAATCTTCTGATAGGTCATAACGAATTATTTCTTCATCTGACTTTTCATTAACAACGCGTATAAACGCATTCGACACTTGCCCAAAATTTTGAGAACGGGCATTCGCATCATGAATGGTTACACCAATAATAACTTTATGAACGTTATTAGGAACAGCCTCTAAATCAATTTTTATTGACTCATCATCTCCGTCACCTTCTCCGGTTAAATTATCTCCAGTATGCTCAATTGATAAGCAAGGTGAAGTTAACGCACCATAAAAAATGAAGTGTTGATCAGATATGATTTTTCCACTTTCATTCAACATAAACGCTGATGCGTCTAAATCAAAATCGGCACCATCTGATGAACGAGAATCCCAACCAAGCCCTACTAAACATTTACTGATACCAGGTGCGATTTTTTCAAGAGAAACATTTGCACCCTTTTGTAAGGATATAGCCATTATTGACTCCTTTAATATCTATAAATTCTTTACAGGTAACTACTTTCAGCCGTTTTGATAGTTTGCTCAAGCTTTTTATCGCTTGTTGTTTCACCAATTGCAGAAAATTTCCAGTTGCCATTATGCTTATACAATTTACCTAAAATCATAGAAACAGAGCCCGCAAATTTAGGGTCGTTCGCAATATCGTACACTGCGTGAATTGAGTCTACGCGACCAGGTGTACCTTCGTATAAACGAATTGATGCAAAAGGAATTGTTTTAAAATCATCGCCACTGAACGAGTTAAGTACAAATACAATTTGTTCTGCAGCAGCCGGTAATTGTCCCAAGTTAACGTTAATTACTTCGTTATCTAGTCCATCATCACCATCAGTATCACCGGTTAAGTCGTCACCAGAATGCTGAATCCCCGTTGAAGCTAGCTTCCCAAAGTATACTATGTCTAATAATTTTTTATTGGCATCAAAAACTGCACAACTTGCGTCTAAATCTACCGCAACCATTTTTTTGCCAAAGAAGCCTTTTTTCTCTATAGCTCCCCAGTTAACGCCTACACAGATGTTTGTTAAAGTAGAGCCATTAGATTTTTCAAGGCTGATTTTCTGACCTTTTTGTAATGAAATTGCCATTTTAAATCCTTTATATTAAAAAAAATCAGCTGAAACTATAATTAATTTCAACTGATTTATTGGTAAACTAATGTGGTGTGGTATTAAACCGATACGCCGTATTGGCGAGCTAAAGGTGCAAGACCACCTTCAAAACCTTGGCCAATCGCTTTAAATTTCCACTCGCTGTTATGGCGGTATAACTCACCGAAAATCAATGCTGTTTCAATTGAGTAATCTTCAGATAGGTCATAACGTGCAACTTCTTCATTCGATGAAGAATTAACAATACGGATAAATGCGTTTGATACTTGACCAAAGTTTTGTTTTCTTGTTTCAGCATCATGAATAGTTACAGCAACTACAATTTTAGTAATATCTGCAGGGATATCTTTAAGACTAACTTTGACTGATTCATCATCGCCTTCGCCTTCGCCCGTTAAGTTATCACCAGTATGCTCTACTGATTTACATTCAGAAACTAGGTTATTGAAGAAGATAAAACCGTTATCAGCTTTTACCTTGCCTTCTGCATTAAGCATAAATACTGATGCATCTAGGTCAAAATCAGCACCGTCTGTGGCGCGAGAATCCCAACCTAGACCTAATAGACAATTTGTCATCCCTGGAGCAACTTTCTCTAGAGAAACATTACCACCTTTTTGTAAAGATACTGCCATTTTAAAACTCCTTTATAATTTATGTATACGAATAAAAATAAAACACTTACGATACAGATTTAATGTATCTACTTAAAAAATAATACCATAATGAACTATCTAAATAAGAGCAAGGTAATACTGCAATATATCTCAAGCTATAAGACCTTGACTCTTCTCATTTTTAGTTCGTTATTTACTTCCTGCTGTCCATTTAAAGCCCCACCCATATGCTTTATCGCAATCAGCATGACCTTTGAAAAAACGATTAAGCCTTTTTACTGCAACTATATTATTTTCAACTGTTAGCTCTGCAATAGCACAAAAACCTGTATTACTTGACGTTTCATTTAGCTGGGTTTCAATCGGGGGCATGTCTGGCACATGCAACGTTACTACAGCATTTGCTTTATCCCAATTTGGGCTGCCTGAATAAATGAATGAAAAAATAATAATACGCTTTACGTTATTAATACTATTACCGTCTATATGTATCCACTCACCGCTTGAGCTGTCACCTGTTCTATCATCTGCTAATAACTTAATGTAAGGGCTATATTCAAAACGATTCCCTAAAGCTTGAATTATGCTCTTGTCACCGTTTTTCAGCTCAATGTATGCACCAAGATCTAGATCGATTCCTGAACTAAAAAAGCCGCTTTTGCCCTTTTCCCAGTTTAAATTAACTTTTATAAGGCCTAATAAGCCAGCCTTTTTGATTAGATCAACTTTAGGAGAGCTTTTAGTTAAATTAATTTTACTCAAATTAACTTTTGGTGCTGGTGTAGTTACAGGTGCCGCCTTAGATGATGAAGGCTCAACTACAGGTTCATCCTCAATATCAACGCCATAATGCTCAGCTAAAGGTTTTAAACCGCCGTTAAATCCTTGAGCTACTAGCTTTACCTTCCAGCTATTATTTCTATTGTAAATTTCTAATAAAATTAAAGCTGACTCAGTCCTGTTAGCTGTATTTATTTCACAAGTAAAATCGTCACATCCGAGCGTGAAGTTGGGGATTTCAGAAAAGTTCTTTTTATCAAGTGTGGCTACAACTGATAATTTTTTTATGTATGGAGGAACACGATCTAAATTTACATTTATCACAGAGGGTTGTATATGAATTGTTCCACAAACGCTCTTAGGGTTGCCATAAAAGATCATATCTTCGTCTGAAGTTACTTTCCCATCACCATCCAAGCAAAAAACAGAAATGTCTGTGCTAGCAGATAATGAGTGCTTTATATTTACTATTGATTGAGAAAGGTTAGTATTCCCACCCATTACTAACGATACCATTATAATTCCATTTATTTTCGTTATGATAATAACAACTTTAATCTAGCATAGACTCAATAGTCAATAGCCAATTGCCAATTGCCAAATAAATATGGTTTTGTTAAAATCTTATTTATCAACTAACTATTCCAAATAGAAAAAGTTTACATAAAAACTACATGGTTAATTAAAAGAGTTATATAAATGGCAATTATAAGTTCCACTAACTTTAACCATATAGTATAATTTTTAAAGAATTTAAAAGGAATTTAAAAGGAATTTAAAAGGAATTTAAAATGAAAACATTATTTCAACTTTGGTTATCCCTCACTATTATTAGCTATACTATTTTCACTCCTATATATCTATTTTCTAACTCTTCAGAAGACACTATAGAAGAATTAACTTTTGAAGAGCTATATGTAATGATGAAATTAGAAAGGCATCCATCTTCAGCAAAAGACCTTGCAAACAAGCTTGAAAAATTAGCTGATAGATTTGATTTTGATCCTAGTCTAGAGTTATTTGAGTCATTAGAGTCACAAACAAATATAGACAATATAAAAATTAGTGTTACTGAAGGTATTTTAAAATTACCTGGCGAAGCAGGGTTACTAGACAAAGTAAATGTAACTTTTGATCATAGTTCAAAAGGAAGTGTTAAACTTTCCTTCTTAACATCCGATAAAAGTTATTTTCTGCCTAATTTTTCACAATTTTACGGGCCTCTTGATGTTTTCATAAATGGTAAACAACTAAGTGTTGCATTATATGATAAGTTTTTCTATGAACTCTATTACCCTTCCTAGTATTTACTATAAAAACAATTACTTTAAATTTATTGGTCAATTAAATTTGACCAATATCTTATCTCAAAATCTCCTCATCTATTTGGCCTATTGCGATATTTTATTTGTATAAGCTAACCACTCTGTAATACCTAATTATGTATCTGTATCGACTTGCTTAGGAAAGCGTTTAAGGCAGTTCATCAATGAATTTTGACTGATAGAAGATACTAAACTGGCAAAGCGAATAATGATTTATGTTTAGCCACTGACTGCTGAGCAAGTAATTTTTCCCACTTAGCTTGACAATTTTTTCAATAAATACTTGAATAATATAGATTTTTTATAAGCTCTTCAGCATGTATTTCCTTGAGTCGTCGGTTTTCATCTTCAAGCACTGTTAACCATTCTATCAATTAAGCATCCATATTTAGCACCCCATTTATAAAAAGGAGCGCCGCTCATACTACGCTCTCGGCAAAGTTCAGGAACAGCCGTGCCTGCTTCAGATTGTTTAATGATCGAAAAGCTCTGACAACCCGTAAATTTTGATTTTTTATGCAGAATCTCCTGAACCTAGGTTATGAAAAACTCTACTTTTAGCTGCTATTATTTTTCGGAGAGATTACTAGGGCGTGTTGATCTTTGTGGTATGAAAAACAAACAGCATGAAGATAAGGTATAATTGAATTCGTCAGAAAACTTTACACCGAACCTACATGCCAAGATTAATGTTAACAGACGGGACATGGAATGTCTTATCAAAAGTAATGTACTTAAGTGGTCGAATTTATAATAAGCCCGACCATAGAAAAACGCTCGAAGGCATACTGTATAAGATGCGCA
>NZ_JASDCB010000080.1:0-17941 GCF_030408135.1 Pseudoalteromonas sp. APC 3691
CTAAAGCAACTAAACACGTAGTGTGTTGTTGGAAAAAAGATAACACTTGCGCACGCTTTAACATTTTCTTTTTAACTAAGCGCCCTTGTTCATTGCAGCACACCACATGGAAAAATCTTTTTGCTATATCTAAACCAATTGTTGTAATCTTCATTTTGGTCTTCTCCCTTTGATTATTGTAACCACTTTAATCATGGCACATAGATGCCGTATAGGGAGGAGACCATTACATCAGGTTAGTTAGTAAAATAACACCAAATACGATTCGGTAAAGACCAAAACTAACAAAAGTGAAATTTTCTAGAAAGCGTATGAATAGTTTAATAGTAAAATAAGCAACTATAAAAGACGTTAAAAAACCCACAGCAAGGGCAGTTAGGTCATCTAAGCTAAACAGTTGGTAATGTTTAAGTAAGTCGTACCCTGAGGCTGCTGCAAGTACAGGTAAACCAAGTAAAAATGAAAATTCAGCGCTGGTTTTTCGGTTTAAACCACACAACATGGCACCAACAATAGAGCTCCCAGCACGACTAGTCCCTGGAATTAACGCAAATACTTGTGCTACGCCAATCCAAAGTGCTTGTTT
Source organism: Pseudoalteromonas sp. APC 3691 (assembly GCF_030408135.1). Classification (NCBI taxonomy): domain Bacteria; kingdom Pseudomonadati; phylum Pseudomonadota; class Gammaproteobacteria; order Alteromonadales; family Pseudoalteromonadaceae; genus Pseudoalteromonas; species Pseudoalteromonas sp. APC 3691. The sequence continues at coordinate 587 of NZ_JASDCB010000080.1, forward strand.
ATAAGTAACTTGGGTTACATCGGTAGTTGTGCAGTGAGCCTCTTTATAACTGCGCTCTAATAGTAAAAAAATCACACCGCCTACAATAAACATAACACCTACTACAGGTACGCTAAACAGTGTTTTTATTACATCACTAAATATAAAACCAATAATACCCAAAGGAATAAATGCAATGGCAACTTTAATCCATAAATTAAAATGTTTAGGGCTAAACTTGTCTTTATAGTTAGCTAGTACCGCTAAAATGGCGGCAAGTTGAATAATGACTTCGAAGGCGAGGTTAGTGTCTGTTGATTCAATGCCTAACCACTTTGACGCTACAATTAAGTGCCCGGTTGATGATATGGGTAAAAATTCTGTTATACCTTCAATAATACCTAAAATAATCGCGTTAATTATATCCACGGTTTACTGCTTCCTGAAAAATTAAAAAGCCCGAACTCGGCTTAACTGAAATGACGCATTACTGCGTACCTAAATTGCGAGGCGTAGCATAAAAGCTCTTAAAGCAAACCAACAGTATTTTTAGACTTAATGTGTTTAATAAATTGCATTAAGCAGTAAATGCACAATATAATAACAATTGTTATCATTTGCATGTGCTGTTTTGTATATGTTTGGGCAAATTTAATGAGCGAATAATGAATAATAAAAAAACGTTTACAGCTACACGGCGAAGGCACCTAATTGCATGTGTGTTAGCGCTAATTACTGCGGTAATAATGATTCCGGGTATGACAACTTATTTACCGTTTCAAATGAATGAACAAATATTACTGCCTATTTTACTCTTTCCTGTTATTTGGACTGCGTTGTTTATTTATGCGTATTTGGCGCAAAAGGTATGGCAACCGTTTGTTGTAATGATTGCACTGTGTGTATTACATGGTTTATTGAGTTTTTGGGCGTTAACGCAGGGGCAGGGATGAAGTCGATTACTTTAAAAAAGCTATTTTCATTACATAGCTGGGTAGGAATTATTACTGCTGTACTGCTATTTATTGTTGCATTTAGTGGGGCGTTAGCAGTTCTGTCGCGACCTGAGTTAAAAATATGGGCTAATCCAGAACTGCAATCTAGCCAACACGTTGCCAGCGCGAAAATTAATAGACTAGTAAACGAATATCATAAACAAGTACCTAGTGAATTTGGCGAAAACATTCATGTGTTTTTACCAAGTGGGCATAACTTTCATTTATTAACGTTGGTATTTGAATCTCACCATGGCGATGAAAATTACGACCAAGAGGTGGCTAGAGTATTTCAATTTCATCCCAATACACTGGTGCTGGAAAATACTTACTATGGGCCTAGTAAAGAGTTTTACGCCAATAAAAAAACCGATGCGCCAACTTATATAGGTGAGTTTCATGCAGATTTGCATTTAGGGCGACCAATTGGGTTAATACTCACTGGGTTTTTAGGTTTAACGCTTTTAGTAAGTGCAGTGACAGGCTTGTTTATTCATCGCAAATTGATAAAAGAGCTCTTTACGTTTAGGCGAGATAAAGGGTTAGATATTGCAATAAGCGATGCTCATAAGGTTATAGGTATTTGGGGCAGCGTATTTAATATTGTGATTGGTTTTACAGGATCATTTTTAGGGCTCGCGACCATTATTTTACTACCAGCAGCTGCCTTTGTGAGCTTTGGTGGCGATCAAGATAAGTTAATAGAAACGTTTACCGCCATTCCTGAGCCTGTAGTTAGCCACATTAAGCAACCTACAAAAATAGACACTATTTTAGAGCATGCTCATAGTCGTTACCCTGAAGCAATAATTAGAGATGTCACAATAATGGCGCATAACGATGCGAATGCGCAGGTATATTTGCGTTTGTTAGGTGGCGAGGCTGTTGCTTCTCAGTTACTGCATTACCAAGGCAATGGTGAGTTTGTACAGTCGATGAGTAGTTTTGGTGATATTTCAGGTGTTTCAATAAAAGTAATTGAGCTGATGTTTCCGCTGCACTTTGGAAACTTTGCAGGGGTGTTTGTCAAACTGCTTTGGGTATTACTTGGTTTAAGTACTGCGCTTTTACCTATTTCGGGCATGATGATGTGGCTAGCAAAGCGTACACGTGGCAGTAGTCCTTCACTGAGTATGCAGGCATATGCACGCTGGAATCGCTTTATTATTGGCAGTTGTGGTGGCTTGGTATTAGCAAGCTTTGTGCTATTTCCTGTGCAAGTTTTACTTAATTATAGCGTTGTTGGTGTGGCGCAAAATAGCTTTTTTGGACCCGTGTTCTTTTATACGTGGTTGGCATGGTTACTATTAAGTGTATTGCCCATAGGTTATAAAAACTATTTTAAGCTGACACTTTTACTATGCGGCGCTTCGCTTGCTTTGGTGCTGCCACTTAATATTATATTTGGAGTGAGCAATGTTATTAACCTTAATAGCTCGCTTGTTGCGGTAGTAGATATAAGCTTTATGGTGGTGGGTACCGTGTGTATGTTTGGTGCTTTAAAAATAAAAAGCACACAAAAATTACAAGTTGAGGTACAACTCGCATGAACGAGCTACTAATTACAATTGCGATGGTAAGTTTATTATTAATGATGCTCAACCTACGAAAAAACACACTTACATTAGCGACTAAAACATTTTTAAGTGCACTGCTATTTGGTTTAGCGCTGATATGTTTTATGAGTGTTTACGGTATTTTAGGCGGTGCAATATGCACCGTTGTGGGAGCTATGTTAGCTGGTTTACTAACCGCAGTTATTGCGGGTAAAGCACCGCAATTATTAGGTTAAATAATGCAGTTATTTAGCTAAAAAGGCCTTAGCAGTATCAACTCCCATGTTGTAACCACTATTAAGTATTTCAAACTTTTTAGTGGTACGCCCAACTTTAAAATTAGCCGGTGGTGCAATGATATTGATTTTGCAGTCATTTGGTGGATTCATAATAAAATCGATAGACTTATTATAAAAATCAGCCCTATTTAAGGTCGTTTGAATTAATGCGGGATAGTTTTTATACATTTTTTTAGTAAGCCAAGGTGCCTTACTTGGTTTTTTACGATAGCCTAAACATTGAGACAAAATAACGGTGATTTCGCGTGCACCCATTTCGTAAGCTTTTATAACCGGAATTGAATCAGCAACACCGCCATCGGTCATCGCTATGTCATTAATAATAGGGTAGTCACGATATGCAATGGGTATAGCGCATGATGCTTTTAATTGATGCACCATATCGGCGCTGGTGGCTTTTAAATAGTGTGCTTTGCCTGATTCGATTGCCGTAGATACAATATAAAACTCGTGTGGAGTTTGTTCGAATACCTCTGTATGAAGACGTATTTCGCGAATCGTTTCTTGCCATAACCAATCTAAATCAAATAAATGACCACCTTTAATAAAGCGCGCTAAATTAATAAATTCAGGACGGCATGAATAGTCAGTAATCACTTTATAATTTCGCATTGGTTGTTTGCATAAAAATGCGGCTATATTAGTGGCCCCGGCTGAAACACCAAAATAGCGTTCAAACGGCTGATATTGCTGTTTTAAAAACTCATCAAGCACACCTGCGGCAAATATACCGCGCATTGCACCGCCTTCAACGACGAGTGTATTTTTATTATTGTTGTTCATGGTCAATCCTTTTTATTAAATTTGATGTTATCAACTCAGTCTAAAAAATGCGATAGAGATTACTGAAGGTGTTGATAAATTAAAGCCAGGTACACATCGCGAAATCAACTGTTTTCTGGTAAGGTTTGGGTTACAAGGCTTTGTTAATAATAAAGAATAAGTATTTATGTTTGACCCTAGCGTAACCATTTTTGAAAGCACACAGAATCGGCTTGCAGAAAGTCCTCTTTGGCACCCTATGCTGAATACTTTTTATTGGGTCGACATAAATAAAAAATTACTTTTAAGCAAAAAAATACACAGCGAAAGCCAACTAAAAACAGTTAATATGCCTGATACACTCAGTGCAATAGCGTGGATTGATGAGCAGCACTTGTTGCTAGGTACAAGTACTGGTTTATACAAATACCATATTAATTCGTGCACTCGCCACCTTATTCTTAATATTGAAAATACACAACTAAATAGGCGTTCAAACGACGGCCGCGCTGATCCATGGGGTGGTTTTTGGTTAAGTACAATGGACGTAAATGCTAAAAAAGGTGACGGTAAGATATACCGTTATTATAAACACCAGCTTAAAGTCGTTGTAAGTAACTTGAGTATCCCAAATGGATTGTGCTTTGATAAGCCACGTTTACGCGGTTATTACTGCGACTCTTTAACGAGTTGTATTTATGTATTAGATTTGGATGAGCAAACTGGCGAACCTTGCTCTGAGCCACGTGTTTTTTATCAATTTAATAATACTGATGTTGACCCCGATGGCTGCGTAACCGACCAATTAGGTAATTTGTGGCTAGCTGTGTGGGGAATGGGGTGTGTTATGTGTTTATCCCCAGGCGGTGAGCTAATTAAAACAATAAAGCTTTGTGCAATAAAACCGACATGCACTGCATTTGGCGGTAAAAATGCTGAATTGTTACTTGTGACATCGGCATTTGATGAATCGATTAATAATACTGTTACTGAACAAGGCGCTGTATTTCAAATCTCAGGCATAAAAAACGGGCAGTTTGAGTCGCCCGTTTTACTGTAATTTATTATACACAGTGCTTGTTTTAAAGTGATGGTTAGCTTTTAGGCTTAACCCACATAACACCCACTTCTTTTTTGGTTACTAAAACCTCAGTACCGGCGCTAATTGGTTGCTCACTTTTGAGTTTCCAGCTAATACCTGAATATTGATGGGTAGTTAAACCTTGTTCTGTTACATCGCTAGTAAGTACAAAAGTAAGTTCAGCAAAATCACTATTCACTTGCTTCTTATCTACGCGATTTTGCATTTGTTTTAATGGTTTCCAAAGTGCAACGGCTAAGCCAGCTGTTACAACTGCATTACTCCAAAGGGCTGTTGCTAATGAGTCAGGTAAAATACCAAAACTCATTAATAATCCTGTAAGGAATAGCGATAATCCAAAAAACAACAAAATAAATGTAGAAAGGCCAAGTACTGCTACTTCTATTATTAAAGCAACAATACCAAGTACCATAAGTGTTTGCGGTAAATTTTGCGTAATAAAATCCATACAAACCTCTTTATTTAGTTATTAACCCAAATGCTTTTTATTTAAGCTATTAATGATTGCCATACCTTGGGCAACCATTGAGCTTGCATCTGTCGCGTTGTCTGGCAGTAATACAATTGATGATTCACGAGCAATCGCTTCTTTAGCCGCGATTGCTTTAGTTGCTAAATCTAACTGAATTGCTTTTTGACCTTGCTCTGTATCTGCAGCTTCGCCTATTTTAATAAGTGCATTTGCTTGTGCTTCTGCAACCGTAGTAATAGCTGTTGCTTCACCTTCAGCGCGTAAAATTTGCTCGGCTTTGTCGGCTTCAGCAGCAAGTACTTGTGCTTGTTTTTTACCTTCAGCAACGTTGATATTTGCTTGGCGATCACCTTCTGACTCTAAAATTTGAGCTCGTTTAACACGCTCAGCTTTCATTTGTGCTTCCATCGCTTCCATAATAGAGTTAGGCGGCACAATATCTTTAATTTCGTAGCGAAGTACTTGAATACCCCAAGGCTCAGATGCCTGGTTTATAGCTGCAACAATGTTGGTATTAAGTAAATCACGCTCTTCAAATGTTTTATCAAGCTCCATTTTACCTAATTCTGAACGCATTGTTGTTTGTGAAAGTTGTACAACTGCAAACGTATAGTCGTCAACGCCATACGTTGCTTTGTACGGGTCTAGTACTCTAAAGTACAGTACGCCATCAACTATAAGTGAGATGTTATCTTTAGTGATAGCTGACTGCGATGGTACATCTTGAGCTTGTTCTTTTAAGCTACGATCAGCCGAGATTCTATCAATAAATGGAATAATAAAGTTAAGGCCGGCTTCTTTAGTTGATTGGTATTTACCAAAACGTTCGATTAACCAGGCGCGGTTTTGTGGTACAAATTTAACGCTACTTTTTAAAAGCACGATAACAAAAACAAGTAAAAAAGCCTCAACAGTAAAAACCATATCGAGAATTTGTGTGACTGGATCCATTTAAACATTCCTTATAATAATTAAACGCTGAGTGGTTGTATTGTTTATAATTTCAGCGTGTATAGATTATCACTACAGCGAACTTTTAACCACTAAAACTCACTGTAGCGCGCCGGCTTAGTCGGTTTTTGTAAAAACTGGCTATTTTATTTCTGCCTGTTTCTTTTGCGTTATAAAGGGCTATGTCGGCGTTAGTTATAACTTCTTTAGGTGTTGTTTTTTGATTGGGTATAAGGCTATAAAATCCGATACTCAAAGTGAGGTATTTACTGGCACTTGAAAAGTTATGTTCAATTGCAAGTTCTGCAATTTTTTCCTGAATAAGAACAGCATATCTTTGGCAATGATCTGTGTCGACTGCAGGTAAAATTATCGCAAATTCTTCACCACCGAAACGAGCGGCTAAATCACCTTCACGTTTACAAAGATCATGCAGCGCTTTGGCAACTTGTTTTAACACTTCGTCACCTAGCTGATGCCCATAGTTATCGTTATAACGCTTAAAAAAATCAATATCACACATTATTAAACTAATGGGTTCTTTATTACGTGCGCCGCGCTTAATTTCGCATTTTAAAGTTTGATCAAAACAGCGTCGGTTAGCAATGTTTGTAAGGCCATCAGTATTAACTTGTTTGTTAAGTTTATGATTGGCATTAATGAGTTGCTGCTGAGCTTGTTGTAGCTCTTGCTTGTAATTTAAATTTTTGAAAGCATTAGCAAGCATTTCACCTACTAACCTTAAGCGAATAAGGTCTAAATCAGTCCAGTTTCGCTTTTGAACAACGCAATCACAGCCTATAAAGCCAACGAGCTCTTTGTCATAACGTAGACCAATGCAAAGTACTGATTTTATTTTTTGTCGCTGGAAAATTGTTTTTTCGCTCATTGCTTGAATGGGTAACGACGTTACATCGTTAACTCTAAATAAGTGAGTACGTGCCATCAAACTAAAAAAATATGGGAGATCGCTTTTCGGAAGGTTTTGTAAGTCCTCTTTAAATGCTTGTATATCATTATTGACCCATTCGTGGGTGTTATTTATGGTTTTACCATCCTCGGCAAACTTAAAAAGATAACTTCTATCTGCGTGGCAAACGGTACCAATAGCTTTTAATGCGTAGTTGATATGCTTATCAACGTCGTCGTTTTGAATATCAATTAAGTCAGTTGATATGTTCGAAATAATATTATCAAAATCATATTGTTCATCTACATTATTATTCAATACATCGATTATAATAATGGAGCTTGAGTTAGGTAATTTTGCAAATTTTACATTGAGTAGCAATTTAGATACCTGTTTTGATAAAACAAACTGGCATTGGTTATTTGCAGTGAAATAATCAAAGAATAGCTCCTCGACTAATAGTTCTTTTTTACTGTGATGATTGGTTAAAGTGATGTGTGAAAAATCAATTTTATTAAAATGTGATTTATTTCTTAAGCCAAACAAGTCCTGTGCTTGGCTGTTAACTTTAAATATATTTTCATTGGCATCATAAAGTAATACACAAAACGGCAGTAACTCCAAGTTTCGCCATATTTCATTTGATAGGTTATTACTCACTCAACTCTCCATGTGTTTAAGCCACAATTAAATTGTTATCTATTGTATTTTTATTGTTTTTACTTGGGCGTGTTAATCGTCCTTAGAACGAGCTCAAAAGGCAGCACATGTTTGGTATTTATGCTGCGTTATCGCCTATTTATGGGGAATAGCCACACTACATAGGCTCTGCCTTGCCTAAAAAAAAAATACTGGTGTAAATTCAACCACCGAAGTTCAACAAGCCCTACTAATTATTAGCACATTTTTTTTGATTTACTAAGTTTTTAGTGCGTTTGAGGGCAGTACGTATTATAATTGATACTGTATATCATTACCCTTTTCTACTCTAAGCCATCTTTGGTTTATTTGCACTTTAAGTATAGGTTATTCAAGCATTTCATGACAGAAATCACTACACACCAAGCTTCTCGTCGTCGGTTACTTATTGCGCTAGCAATTACGTGTTCGTTTATGGTAATTCAGGTTATAGGTGCTTATTATTCTAATTCGCTTGCTGTACTTGCCGATGCGGGGCATTTGTTTGTTCACAATAGCTCGTTATTCATCGCACTGATTGCATCAAGTCTCGCTATTCATTTTGCTAAAACCTATAACGATGGCCATCAACGAGCCGAGCTTTTGGGTGGTCTGGTGAACGGATTTTTATACCTAGCAATCAGTTTAATTATTTTGTATGAAGGTGGTGAGCGCTATATACACCAGCATGAAGGAAATGAGCTGGCTATTAATAGTTATTTAATGTCGGTTATTGCTGCTATTGGTTTTTTATTTCATGGTGCTGCTGCATGGGTTTTATATAAAGGCCGCAAAGCGAGTATTAATGTTTACGCGGTATTTTTACATTCATTCTTTGATTTGATTTCTACCGTATCGACATTTGTGGCTGGTATTCTTATATATTTTACGGGCTGGGTTGTTATCGATATTTTATCGAGCATGTTAATCGCCTCTTTCGTGTTGTTTACCGGTGTTAAGGTCATTATTAGTTGTATAAAAGGTTTACGCTTAAATAAGGCCAAACTTCCTAAAGTTGCAGATATTGAAAGTGAGATTACAGATATGGAGCATGTTCACAATGTCCATAACGTCACTGTAACGCGTAAATATAAGGGTGTAGTAGTCGGGGCGCACGTTGTACTTAAAGAGCATTGTACTATTGAAAAACACGATGAAGCATGTCGTATGAAGGTAGAACAACTGTTAGCTGAAAAATTTAATGTACGCAATAGTGTATTACAAATAGAAAGCCACGAATGCCATCACATCCATTAGTAGCATTTAATTAATATAAAAGCGTGTAATAATGATTAGCACGCTTTTAATGTTTTAAATCAAATCAAATCAAATCAATGATATTGCTAAAACAATCGCTTTTACGTAAGTCTTTAGCATCCATTGGCCTTGCAAAGTAATAACCTTGCAGTACAGTACACCCAACCTCGGCTAAAAAGATCATCTGTTCGCGCGTTTCTACTCCTTCTGCAATACAGTAAAGATCTAGGTTTTCGGCCAATAAAAGAATGGTCTTAATAATTGACTCATCCCCTTTATCTATACCAATACTGTTTACAAAGCTTTGATCTATTTTAATAACATTAATAGGAAATTGGCTCAAATAGGTGAGTGACGAGTAACCAGTACCAAAATCATCAAGTAGTAATTTAAACCCAGCAGCTTTTAAGTTTTGTAGCTGCTTGGCTGCTTTGAGTTTATCTTCTAGTAAAATACTCTCTGTTATTTCAAGTCTTAATTGTCTTGGATGAACTTGAGAGTCCGCTAATATGGACATTAACCGCTGGGTTATGTTTGTTTTTAAAATGTGTTTAGGCGATAAGTTTAAAGATATATAAAACAATGGGTTTGCGCTGAGTATAGGTGCAATTTCAATAAGAGCTCGTTGCAATGCTTGCTCAGTAAGGAGTTCTATTAAACCGGTTTCTTCTGCTACCGGTATAAAAAGTGCTGGGGATACCAACTGTCCTTGATTTTTCCAGCGCATGAGTAACTCCACGCCATTTATTGTTTTTTCTTCTATATCGATAATGGGCTGATAGTGATTAAAAAATCGGTTGTCTTTTACTGCATCTTTTAAATCATTTTCGAGCAGTAACTTTTGTTTTATCAGCTCATTCATTTCATCGCTAAAAAACTTAAAGTCGTTTCTCCCGCCTTGTTTAGCGTGCATCATGGCTACATCGGCATTACGGATAAGTAAATCGGTGGTTACAGCATCGAATGGGTATAAAGCAACGCCAATACTGGCTGAAATATTAATAGAGAAGTCTTCAATAATTACTTTATTAGCTAACTCATTACTAATTTTTCTTACTGTATCGCGAAGAGACTGAAGCGATTTTATATTTTGAATCAGCACTAAAAATTCATCACCACTTTGTCGGCCAAGTTTTGCGTTTGCGCCGAGCATACCGTTCACTCTTTGGGTAATATTACACAAGAGCTTATCGCCAACTGCGTGGCCAAAAGAGTCATTAACAGGTTTAAATTTATCTAAATCAATAAATAACAATGCACATTGTGTATTATTTTCATCGGCATATCTAATCGCTTTTTCGATGTTCTGATACATTAAACTACGATTTGGTAAATGCGTTAGAGGATCAAAATTAGCTAAATAGCGCAGCTCGTTTTCAGCACGTTTTTGTTCGGTTAAATCTGTAATAACAACTACGTAGTAACTAGCAGTATCTTTTGTAACTGCTGTGGCACTTATGTGAATTGGATGTTCGTTATTTCTTGCTGTTTTTATATAAGCATCACTTTGCCAGTTTTCTGTCGGTTTTAATTTTTTTAAAATACCAGCAAACTCTTTACACTTATCTTTACCAATCGCTTTTATGAACAATTTAGGACTAATTTTAGTGGCTACTTTTTCATTTGAAAATGTTTCAATAAAACTGTTGTTCGCAGAAAATGGCATTAAATGTTCATCGAGTATAAGTAACCAGTCGTTTATTTGGCTGAACGCTTCACCTAAAATTTTTGCTTGTTGCTCGTTAGCCCGTTGCTCGGTGATATTGGTATATATGCCAGAAACATATAACGGCTCATTTGTTTGAGGATCATATATAACTTGCCCTGTATCTTGATACCACAGCCAATGCCCACCTTTGTGCTGTAAGCGATAAGTTGCTTGCCAGTTTTGTTGTTTTTTGTATTTGAAATAGTTTACCCACTGACTTTCAAAGTGGCGTTGATCATCGGGGTGTATAAGTGCTAAAAATTGTTTTATATGTACACGTTCAGGTAAATCTGAATAACCAAGTTCAATTCCTCTGAGTGTGCTTACGGAAGCATCTTTAAAATTATAATCCCACACGCCACTTTTGTTATTTTTAAGCGCGAGCTCTGTTTGCTTTTGCGAATGAATAGTCGCTCTATGAGCTTGTTCTATTGCAACTTGGCGGCTGCGGTATTGCCAAAAAATAAAAAACAATACGGCTAGTATTAAGGCTATATAGGCGGCAATAGCAAAGGGTGACTTCCATGGCGCGTAGGCTACATTGATATTAAGCGTAGTCGGTTCGCTTGTAACAATACCATCACGATTATGCGCTGATATTTTTAGTGAGTAACTACCCGGTTGAAGCTTTGTAAAAAACACTTGGTTAGATTGTAAGTCTTCGTATGTAAGGGATGTAGGCCCTGAAAGAATTACTTTATAATATGCTTTATCAACATTAGGGTATGAAAAGTTAGAAAAACTAACGGTCAATCCCATGTCTTCATAATCGAGAACAAGCGGTTCGCTAAGGTATTTATTAGGGTAATAATTGAGTTCTTTAGTAAAAAGACTGATATCAGTAATAGCTAGGTTACTTTTTTTAAGTTGTTCTTTTTCGTTAAAGTCTAAAGGGTCAAAAAGTAGTGCTCCCGCATTACTACCAAATATAAGACGACCATCGTTTAATGTTGCTGCTGCTATCGGTGTAAATTGATTTATATTTAAACCTTCTTTTACTGAATAACTCATTACATTGAGTGTATCTAAGTTTATTTGATACAAACCATTGTCGGTACTTGCCCATAAAAAACCATTTTCATCAGGAAGTAATGAATAAATAGAATCAGTATTAAATGAATTTTTTAATCCTATGTAGTGTTTTCTCTCATAAGTAACTGGGTCAACACCAAGTAAACCTTCGTGGGTGGTTGCTAACCATAAAATATTTCGCTTTGAGTCTAAGTAAAAATTTTCTACCGTGTAAAAAATATCTTTTTTAGGGTTAAATGACTGAAATATAGTTGTTAATTTTTGATTTTTTTCGTTGTACCTAAGGAAGCTTTTTGATGTACCAAGTAAAAATTCGTCAGGGTTAGTTTTAAGGTGTTTATAAAAAGCGTAAGAAAATAAAGGATCGACTTGCTCTTTGAGCCCCTTAATAATTCTTGTTTTTCCTGTTGTTTCATTAAAAACATAAAAATTATCATCCGACATAAATGCATATGTGTCTGCAGATAACTGGGCAAAGCCAAATAAGTTGGATTGGTTAATTACATTTTTTTCTGTGTCTTTATTTTCAATAATTTTACCCGTTTGTTTATCAAACAGTTTGAACCCGTTGAAAGTAACAAGCCAAAGGAATTGATTATTACCAATTGAAGACGCAAAAATATCATAAACGGCAGATGCCCCGTATATTGCTTTTGAGTCGGTTGAGCTCAGATATACATCACTTTTATTTGTTGCTTTGTCGTACCGTGCAATTCCATCTTCTGTTCCTAACCAAATAATATTATTTTTGTCTTGGTAGGTGGCATGAATAGTATTGTTACCGGGTAAAGTAATGTGTTTAAACCGTCGGGTTTTAATTGGCCATGTAAACACGCCCTGGGTTCTAGATGTGAGCCAAAGTACGCCGGACTTATCAACCATTAGATCGTTTATTGAGTTTTCATTAATATTAAACTTACTTTTTTCATAATTTAATACGAATTCTAGTTCTTTGGTTTCGCGGTGATAACTGAACAATCCACTTTCGGTTGCTACAAACTCCCCGTAAACAGTATTGGCATAATCCCATATATTATAATCAGGGATTAAAGTTGTAATATTTGCTGCAGATATATTTTTGGTATTATCGAATGCTAATTGATACATGCCTTCAACAGTACCAACAAGTAATCCTAGTTCATTATCAACACTTAAGAATTTGACGTTTACATTATCTATCGTATTTTTTTCAGGGGGATGAAGAGGTATTTTTACAAGTTCTGAATTATCTATATTTGCAGTGTATAAACCATCATTTGTACCAATATATAAAGTGTTTTTATATATTGTTAATGACCGAATGTAGTCACCTTTATTTGGCAGGGTTAGCTTAAATGTAAAGTGTTTACTCGTCTCATCAAATGTATATATTTGAGCATCTATGGCGAAATAAAAAGTGTTTTGTTGCTGAGTCATTGCAGAGATCGGAGAGAACATTTTTTGTTCTTTATCTATTTGACCAGAATAGATTTTTTCGGTTTTTAAAGTGAGGGGATCTATTATATAGGCACCAGAAAGATCTGTTGAGACAATGATTTTTCCGTCTTCGGCTTTAAATAATGCATAAATATAGTGTTTATCCAGGCCAAAGCCGCCACTAAAAGTTTTTACATTATAACCATCAAAACGGTTTAAACCCTGTTGGGTTGCTATCCAAATATAACCAATATCATCCTCTTGAGTCTGCAAAACGTAACTTTGTGATAGGCCTTCGTCAGTAGAAATTCGTTGTAACTGCTGAGCATAGTTTTGTGATGCATAAGTGCTTTGGATGCATAGTAAAAAAGTAATGGTGATATGAAAAAAAATTTTGCTCAAACGCACTTATAAACACTCTCAGTGGAAGGTAGGATGATGCTTAGCTAGATAGTAAATATAGCATAAGTTTTTATTTTTTAATTACAAATAATATACATAACGCTAAAAGTTCTATTTTTAAATAGTGAGCTACTCTATACAGATAATAGTAAATGCTTAGAAGGAGAGTATATTGGTTTTCTCTAATGTTGATGCAAAAAACAGCGTGTTATTAGTTATAGACTTACAAGAGTTGCTTGCTCCTGCAATTAAAGATTTTCCGAATATTTTAAAAAGCACATTGCAGTTAGCTCAAGCGGGTATTATTCATGGCGTTCCATGTTTAGTAACGGAGCAATATGTGAAAGGTTTGGGCGAGACTAATCAGCAAATTAAAAATACGTTACCTAATGCCACGTATTTTCATAAAACGTACTTTAGTGCGTGTGCAGAGCCTGGTTTTGTTGATACGTTAAAAAGCCATGGTAAAAAGCAAGTTGTTGTTGTGGGAACTGAAGCACATGTGTGTGTTTTACAAACATGCTTAGATTTAATAGAAAATGACTTTGAAGTTATTATTGTTTACGAAGGAGTTGGTTCGAGAAACCCACAACATAAAAATTTGGCGATTGAGCAGCTACGTCAAGCTGGAGCTGTAATTTCATGCGCTGAAATAGTAATTTTTCAATGGACAAAAAAAGCTGCTACGCCTACGTTTAAGAAAATACTGCCTATAATTAAGTAGACCGCATGCATGTAATGTAAATAAAATGTATTGCTTTGATGTGTCGTTAGTTAATTATTGTGTTAAGTAAACTGAAACTCGTTTATATACGTATATTGCAGACTGCTTTATAAAACAACAATGCAAACAACAATTTTAAGGTTCTTATGTCTAGTATTGGCCGGTTATTTACAATTATTTTCAGTCTTTTGTTTGTCGAGTCTATTGCTATAGGCTTGTATTTCGACACATTAGCGCAGGCTTTTATGATAGGTTTGCCATTGTGTTTATTACCTATATGGCTTTTAAAAACACAAGGTGATAGCCCTATTATCCCCCATGTGGTAGCTGCCGCCATAATGATGTTTTCTTTTTTGCACATACAACAAACTTTTGGGCTGATTGAAGTCCATTTTGAAATATTTATTTTAATGCCCATGTTAATTGTTTTTGTACAGTGGCGAGTGTTTATTACCGCTATTATTTTTGTAGCGGTACATCATTTATCTTTTTATTATTTACAAACTCAAAATACGGGTTTTTACGTATTTGACCCTGATAGACTCGCTTTTACTACGGTGCTAATTCATGCTGGATACGCAATAGTTGAAGTATTAGTTGCAGGCTATATTGCAAAAACGCTGCAACGGGAACGTCGTGCGGGCTTATCTTTAAGTTATGCGACAGAACAAATAATGAAAGATCCTGAAAACATTAAACTCTCTCTTCGCGCGGATGACACTAAAAGCGAAGCTGTAGCAGGATTTAACACATTACTAGATTACTTATCTAATGTTATTAAACAGGTACAAACACAATCAGAATCATTGCAAAAAAACTCACAAGAGCTTATTGATGTTCACGATCAGTTAGCGAGTGGAGCGGTTCAACGTACGCAACAAACCGATGATATTGCTAATTCTGGCGCTCAAGTTGCCAATGGCTTTAAACTTGTAGAAGAAGAAAGTGAGGTGCTTAAGCGCCAAGTTGACCATATTACACAATCTGCAGGTGATGCATTAAAAGAAGTGCTTCAAACAGACGCTAAAAGTAGAGAGTTGTTAACACTGCTTAATCATACCGAAGAAAAAATAAATCACTTAGTGGCAGCTGGCGATGTTATTTCAGGGCTTCTTAATGAAATATCAGGCATTGCTGAGCAAACAAACCTACTTGCTTTAAATGCAGCTATTGAAGCTGCCCGCGCAGGCGGACACGGTCGAGGTTTTGCTGTTGTTGCTGATGAGGTAAGATCTTTGGCTAACCACAGTAAAGCAACAACAGATAAAATTAGTCTTACATTAAAAGATCTTGTTAATAATAGTAAAACGTCAACACAATCAATGAGTCAGTGTGTAAATTTTGTAGTTGATTTAACAAGTATCAGTACCGCAATGAAAGAGAATATTTCAGCAATGAGCGAGCAAATAGCCGCAGTATCTTCAAGCTCTGACTCAGTTGCACAAGTCGTAGCGGAGCAGGCAGGTAATACCGAGTTAATAGCAAGCAGTACTGATACTATGCGCCAAAATCAGTACCAAGATACGCAAATAGTGCAGCAGTTAACCGCTAAGGTGCAGTTAATCGATGTAAGTATTGATGTGTTAGAGCAAAGCATTGCCAAGTTTAAATAAATCTAACTCTTTCGTATTTTCGCTTATAGCTACATGGTTTATTTGTGTTGTTGCAGGGTTAGTTTATTTTCAATTAGAGCAGCTTAAACCGTTTGATAGCTCAAAAATTTTAATGCAAAAACATTGGTTTAGTAATTTTAAAAAGCAATTGGATTGGATTGATAGTGGTGAGCCGTCTTTAGTGCTTATAACAGAAAAAAATTGCGGGTGTACTATACAGGCTAAGCCACATATTTCATCGCTAACTTCTTTTGCCACGAATAAAGGCATGAAGATTGTGCAAGTTGAATTAACACCTAAACTTAGGCACGTTATTCCGGCAACGCCTGCTGCTGTTATTATTAATAAAGATGGTGAATTTGTGTATGCAGGGCCGCTCTCCGAAGGATTAGCTTGTGCTCAGGGAAGTGGTTTTGTTGAAACTGTGGTCACTAATTTAGCTGCAGGTTTTAACTCAAACCTCTTAATTACACAAACCAAGGGATGTTACTGTGAAAATAATGCATAAATAACGTGCAGAAAAAACTAAAGCTCGCACTTAAATTAACAGTTGCGAGCTTTAATATTTATTAAATTGTAACTAAGCCATAAATACCTAATGACACAAACACACAAGCAGCAATAGCACGTACGGTGTTTAGAGATATTCTTTTTAGTAATGCATTACCAGCGTATATAACAGGGACATTAGCAATTAGCATACCTAACGTGGTTCCTACCGTTACCCAAAACACAGACTGATATTGTGCGCCTAACAACACCGTCGCTATTTGTGTTTTATCACCAATTTCTGCAATAAAAAATAATACAAAAGCGACTAAAAAAGCTCCGTAGCTATCATATTTACTACTTACAGCTTCGTCTTTGTCTGGAACTAGCAACCAAAGTCCAACTACAATAAAGCTTATGTTTACAAGCCAAGGTAAATATTCAGAAGAAAAACTATTACTTAACCACTGCCCAAACCATGCTGATAAACCATGATTGAGTAAGGTTGCGGCTAAAATACCAAGAATAAGTGCGCTTTTATTACGAAAACGGGCAGCTAACAGGAGTGATAAAAGCTGGGTTTTATCGCCAATTTCGGCAAGTGTAACAGTGACGGTTGAGGTTAAAAAAACTTCCATTATTGATTCTTACAGGCGGGAATACTAAACCAAGGCAAACAACTATCTCCCGCCATGAGGATAGTGTCTACCTAGGTCTCGCCGATAACGCTTGCTACAACATTACAAACTTACCATGCACATGAGGTGCAATTATGTTGATAAGTTTACTCATTACTGAGCGGGCTACTCCCCTAAGAGGCGGCCATTATTCCATAACTTTACTTTTAGGTAAATATAGTTAAGAGAACAAATACCATATTCTACACGGCAAGATCATTATAAATTGAACTTATAGAGCAAGTAGTGATCAGATCAAGGCATAATAATTACTTGGTCGCATAAATATGAGCACTACTTTTCTGAAACATTTTAATTCAATTACAGATCCTC
>NZ_JASDCB010000081.1:0-17890 GCF_030408135.1 Pseudoalteromonas sp. APC 3691
AGGGATAGCCACGCGGTATGAAAAGCTTGAACGAAATTATCATTCAATGCTCGCTTTAGCATTTACTATGATGTGGCTACCAATGTGGGCTGATTGATATATGTACTACAAAGATCAACAGCCCCTAGATACAAAAATTTTTGCCTAGTTCTAGCGTAATTTTTTTAACGTTAAATAGACCTCATATATAAGCAGATTGGTATTACTTTGTGCTTTATTAGTTGTTAGCTTTTCAACTTATAGCAGGTTTTTAAAGGTTAGCTTGTGAGTAAAAATTGGCTTGGCATTAGCGTATTTACCAAATTTTGTTATTGACGATTTAGGGTTGCAAAATTAACTGTAAAGGGGGTTAACAGTCACTACAGTGAGGATATTGTAATGATTTATAAGCCATCAAAAGCAGATGGCTGGCTTAATAAACTCATGTATTCTCTGTAAAGTATTTATCAATTTAAGGTAATACTGGGTAGTACTCAACGAAGCTGCACTTAGCTAATATCGGCCACTACGCACTGGTTACGGCCATGCTCTTTTGCATGGTATAGCGCTTTATCGGCACATTTATATACTTGGGCAATATCAGCACTATGCTCAGGCCAAGTTGCAATACCTATAGAGATAGTGATGTTGCCAATAGTGTCCATCTCTGTTAATTCTACTGTTTTACGTAAGCGCTCTGCAATTTTAAAAGCGCTTTGGCTGTCTTCATTAGGTAACACAAGGACAAACTCTTCACCGCCGATTCTCGATACTATGTCGTCTCTTCTTGATAGTTTTTTAATTATATTTGTTAGCGAAACTAAAGTTTCGTCACCTTTGTCATGCCCAAAAGTATCGTTAACACGTTTAAAAAAGTCGATATCAATTTCTAATATAGCGAACGGGGTTTGCTTTAGCATAAGCTGGTTAAGTAAGCCGTTTAAGCTTCTTCTGTTATGCGTATCTGTTAAGGGATCTGTTTGTGAGTCATGGCGTAACACACCAATTTTAGCTTGTAATAAAGTTACTTCTCTCAACATTGCTAATTTTAGTTTTTGACTTTCGAAATACCACGACTTCACACTTTTAAGTTTTTCTAAGCTTTTTGGATCGTCGAGTGTATTTGCGTTATCGGCTAAGCGTTTTAGTGGCCTTGCTATAAAGTGTGCAAATAAACCAATAAAAATAAACGTGACTAATGCCATTGGTATTGTTTGTTTAACCACTTCAATAGTTAATGTATCAAGAGAGGAAAGCGTTGATTTTAATGGTCTTTGCGCCACTATTCCCCAATTAGATAAAGTAATGGGTGCGTAGCCTGCGAGCATTGGTTTATTTAGGCTATTAATAACGGTTGAAGTACCCATTTCGCCATTTGTAACCGCGTCAATTACATGGTTATTAGTAACAACGTTACCGATTCTGGCAGGTTCTGGGTGATATAAAATGCGCTTATTTGAGCTAACAACAAAAAGGTATGAGCCACCTTTGTAGAAATGTTGTTCTAAAAGCTCATTTAAAATATTTTTTTCTTTTAAATAAAGAGAGCCTCCAATATAACCTAAATACTTACCTTCAAAATCAAACAACGGGTGCGATATAAAAACAATTAAATTATTAGCTGCTGATAAATAAGGCTCACTAATTAATGGGCGTTTTTCTTTTAACGCCTCTATTGCACCAGGTGATTGTATTTGTTGGCCTATTATACTTTCTAAACGAGGTGACGTAGCAGCAACTACGCCATGTAAATTAATAACAACAGAGTTAAAACTATCAGTTTGCTGATTTAAACGAATAGCTTCATCGTTTAGTAGTTGAGAATTATTTGGTGATTGTTCAATAATTTTAGCTGAGTATTCAAGCTGCTGAAGCGCAGACTTTAAAAAGTTATCAGTAGCAGAGGCTAGTTTTTGTGCATAGGCTAAATTACTTTTTAGTGTATATGATGTTAACTGCTCTTTTTGAACCTGATAGCTAGAGTAAAAACTCCCTACCAATGTGCTTAGT
Organism: Pseudoalteromonas sp. APC 3691; assembly: GCF_030408135.1. Taxonomy (NCBI): domain Bacteria; kingdom Pseudomonadati; phylum Pseudomonadota; class Gammaproteobacteria; order Alteromonadales; family Pseudoalteromonadaceae; genus Pseudoalteromonas; species Pseudoalteromonas sp. APC 3691. The sequence goes on from NZ_JASDCB010000081.1 coordinate 1,990, forward strand.
GCTGCAGAGAATGCGAGTAGCAATATAAGAAATCTTAAATTTAAAGCAGGTAATAATTTATATAGCAAAGCTTGCATCCCAAAGCACAATATTCAGCGCGTATTATACGAAGCTAATTATTATACCCATTTAAGTGTTTTTAGTTAAGATGGTTTGTTTGATTCTGTGACTAAGCGCTATGCTATGGAGTGATAAATAATATATTCCAGCATTGCATTTTTATCCTCAAATCAGTAAAACTCAATATGACTTAGTGGCGCCGAGGTTGTTTATTAAACTTTGATATATAGGTTGTTAACGGTGTATAAAAAGTCAATGTAACCAATAAATCAATGTGTATAGCCATCAAAAAGTTAATATGAGGTCAGGACTAAAAACACCAAACTAAGTACATAAAAAGGCCAGAAGCAAAAGCGACTGGCCTTTCATTAAAACCGTCATGTGTTTAAAGACGGTATGTTATTTAAACTTATTTACTAACTGTTTTACGGCGTCTGTTAAACCATACTAATGGAGTAAGTAATAAAGCAATAAAGCCAAAGCTACCACCACTACTAGATTTGGTTTCTGTCACAGGTGTTATTTCAGCAGCTTCGTTCTTAACCATTACAGTGCTTTGCTGAGTAACCGTGGTTACTCCATCGCTCACTGCAACTTCAAATACAAGCTCTTCGTCTGCAGTAATTGCTGCAGGTGTAAAGCTTAAAGTTGCTGTATCAGCACCAGAAAGGGTCGCAGTACTACCACTAACTTGAGTCCAAGTATAAGTTAGTGTTTGACCATTACGATCGGTAGCTGTTGCAGTAATTGTTCCTGTAGCAGATTCAGTGATTTCCGCCGCGCTTTCGACTAAAACAAGTGGAGCTGCGTTATCACATGCCAGTGAATCACCCGCTACAAGCTCTGAAAATACAGGAGATAGCACGTTAGACATAGTTAGGTTATCAATCCACCAACCTAAGTCAGCTACAGCGCCATCTGATGAAATTCTAAAGCGTACTTTTACTAAGTTACCATTTAGTGAATCACCAAAGTTGATGGTTTCATAATTACCATATGTGCCGCTATCTTGAATGTTATTACCTGTAAAGGTTTCACGCTCTTGAAGCTCTTGCGAATCGTTTTCGGTTAGAACAGCGTCATAGCCAACATCAAATGTGCCGCCAATTTCAGTAGCATCAACCCAGTCACCACCATTAACACTAACTTCTACAACACCACCATCCCAGTCTTGCTCGATACTATAGAAATGCCAAAACGAAATTTCAAAGTCGCCTGAGTAGCCAACTTCAAACGCCTTACTTTCTACAGCTACATCTGATTGGAAGTCATTATTTAGAAGACGCATCGCTTGTGTGCCTAGTTCAAACCCGCCTTGTTCAAAGAATATAATATTACTACTGTTATCCATAACCTGAGTGCCAATGGCTAAATCAGCACCAAACATTACGTTTTCTTTTAAGTCAAATAGTGACGAACTTGCTACTTCCATATCATCTGTAACTACAGCCCCAACAGGCGCTTTTGATTCAAAGCCTATATTTACTTCAAACGTAAGTGTTTGATCAAGTGCTTCAACGATGTCATCGTCCGTTTCAATCTCAGGGAATGTAACTTCAATTTCTAATGTTTCAGCGGTACCGGCTTCATTCAAAGTAACTTTGATATCGTTACTTGTTATTGCTTCATATGGTTGAACTTCACCAAATGTAAGTAAGCCATCATTCTCAAATGTTACATCGTGATCGCTTATAACTGTCAGTTGTGCTGTTGTACCACTAAGCACTTCACTACCACGGTTAGTAATTGTTACGCTAACAGTGCTTGTTTCACCTTTATCTAAAATATTATCGTTAGTACAAAAGCCAAGTTCTGTACCGTTGTACATATTGTTTAAGTCAGCACTTGCAAATGCATAGCTAGATAGCTGTGTTTTATCTGATTCAACTACGCCTGTAAGGTCATTACTGAAACGATCTGGCGATACTGCGCCAAGGCCCATACCACGTTTAGCGAATGCGCCTACCATTAACTTGTAATCAGCAGGGTCTACTGCATAGGCAGCAGCTAAAATAGCATCACGCGCTTCAGTGTACGTTGGAGCTATAGGTGTTAACTTATAACCCGCAACTAAGTAATCTGCCATTCGAGTTTGTGCTTCATTAAAGCCATGCTCGTTAATAAGCGCTACGTAGTTCTCCCACAAGACAGTAGCCCAAATTTCGCCAGCTGCATGAGGAGAAGCAACACTTGTTGGTGAAATACCAATATCAGCGCCTGCATTTTCAGTAATATGTCGGAACGACAATGCATTTACATCAGTATCAGTTGAGTATGGAAGGCGACGAATACCGAAGTAGAAGTCTTCCACGAATGTGCCACTACCATATGCTTTTTGGAACTTATCGTTACCTGTAATATTAATGTCGCCTTCTTTAGCGATAAACATTAATGAGTGGAAATCGCCCCAACCCTCGCCCATTGCACGGCCTTGGAAGTTAATAAGGCCTGATGAATTACCCACTAAGCGGTTACTAATGTAGTGACCCCATTCGTGAGCAATAATACCGTTATCAAACGTACCATCTTTTAATGTTGCTTTGGTAAACATGTTTACAGTAACAGCTTCACTAGCATCAATTAGGTCATACATTGCATGACCATCGGCGTAATTTAAACCCATATTTGGAATAGTTATAGTATCGTCTTCACCGCCCATTGGTGCAGGTTCAGCCGTATCTGGATCATTATTAACAACGATAGTTGCTATTGCACCTGCATCTTGTGCATTTTTTACTTTAATTGTAAAAGAGCATGAGCCACGGTCTACAATTGCAATTTTACCTGCTAGTTCAGCCGCATTTATAGCTGGCTCACAACCATCATTAACACTTGTTGAATCTGCTGTATTTCCATCATCTAAACGAACAACGTCTGCAATTACATCACTAAATTGGTATTTACCAAAGCCAGATTCTTTTGTAGAAGCTAGAAGGCCCAAAGAATCATGTGAAGTTACTGTAATACCAAAATCTACACCAACAACGGCATCTTTACTGTTGTACAAGTACATTTGCATACGTGGGCTAGCACCATCAGCTGGTGTAGACATATTTGCGTTATTACGACCTGAGTTATCTTGAGCCTGTGCTTCAATCGGGTCTCCTTCTACGCCGCCACGATCAAAGTTAGATACCTGAGCTACATTTGATGTTTCATCAAAACCATGGTCATAGAAGAAATCATGTAAAAAGTTATTCATATAAAACAAGTTAACAATAGCCGCTTTACGGTTTGCGAAACTATTTGCAACTTCATCTACTTTATAAGGGTAGTCAAATGTAAAGTCTGCTGTTGTTTCAGCGGTAAAGTCACCTTCACTAAAGTCTTGAGGTGCAACCACATCTGCGTAAGCAAATACGTTATTGCCAGACGTAGTCGTTGCATCGTCTGCTAACCATGGGTCCATTGTGCTTAGTTTGCTGTAGTAAGACAGAGATACCATTGGCGCATCTAAAATTTCGGTCTCGTCTACTTGTCCTGGGGCATCTGCAGGGATTACATCACCGTGCGGGCTTTCCATTGGGTAGCCATCTTGGTTAGCATAAACACGGTAATTAAAGTCAGCTGCATGAGATTTCAAATCTTTCGCAAAATATACTTTGCTGTTATTCGAATCTACTACATAACTAAAGTAGTCACTTTCTAAAGAGCCAACTTCTGCTACTTCTACTTCAATGTAGTAAGCAGATTTAAGCTCGCCTGCAACTTCAAAAAACACTTCTTTTGCACGTGGTGTACCTAAAACAACTTTGGAATCATCTAATGATTTAGCTTCATATTTTGCATATCCACCTTCATTACCAATTTTACGAAGTGAGACATCAATATTTGCTAATTCACTAAATGCTTTTTTTATACTTTGCTCAGAGCTTACAAAACCCGTTAATGCAGCAAGTTTATTTTTAGATGACGACGTATCAGCAAAATAACCCGAGCTTGCTACTAGGTTGTACTCTTTATCCATTAACAAGTTGTATTCGCGGTTAAAAACTTCTACACCGTTTACTTGTTGTTTATATTTAGCACTAATAGAACCACGTTTTTGCTCTGATAAATCAACCATAACAGCAGAAGATGCTGTTGCTTTACGGTTACTAATACCTGTTAAAGTTTCAATATAAAAGTCAGCAGCATATTGATTACGGTTATCAGCTGCGATCAAAGCCATGTCAGGCTTACGCTGACCTATTGCTTGCCATAAAAATGTTGCTTTACCCATTTGTGCATCGTAAATAGATTTTTGACCCGATACAGTGGCGCGTTCGGCTAAGGTTCTCTGCTGAACAGCAGCTAAAGAAGTACCCTGAGTAACTGCATTTGTAGCACTTACATCATAAAATTGAGTTTGTTCAGCGGCCGTTAGCTCACCTGCTGCTAATGTTGATGCTACAACTATGGCAATAGTTGTTAATTTAAATTGAGACATGTATCCACCTGCTTGTGTTTGTTGTGTTTAAGCACTTAATGTTTTTAAATTGATTGTTTTATGTAAACGCATGGTTAAGCTGTTAATATACAGACTTAAATAAAGCTGAATAGCTTTAAATCTAAAGAAAAGTAAACAAAGGTAAACGAATGCAAAAAATAATTTTTACAAGTTCAGTGCCAATAATTGCAGCTTTATTACTATCTGCATGTAATAACAGTGAAAAAACAGAGGTTAACAACTCTCAGGCGCTACCTAAAACAGCAGAAATCATTATAAAAGAACCATCTAAGAACCAGAAAACTGACACTATTTTCCCTAAAAAAGAAAGCAGTCAAGGTATTATGAAAAAAGCATCTAAAAGCATAAATTCATCTGGTGATAAGCTTATTTTTAACTCTGAGCAGTTATTTAAAGGCGACGTTATTTATAATCAGAACTTAAAGCAAAAAGGTGTAGTAACAGGTACTCTTACCATTACATTAAATACCGATACTTTGCCTGATGAGTTAAAAAATAATTATGAGTTAGTTAAGTCGACAGCTCACAATTACACATTACTTGTTGAAAAGGATGTTGATATTGCAGGGTTATCTAAAGATCTAAACAACTATAGCTCAGTGAGCAATGTAGAAGTTGCAATTGATTACTCACCTATCGAAACACACTTTTAATCAGCAACAATGCACTTATCACTACCATATTATTAACATGGTAAAGTACTTTGTCAGCACATTTGTAAACTTGGTCTATTTCATTACTATGCTCAGACCAAGTTGCAATGCCAATAGGAATTATTATAAATCCAATAGTTTACGTATTTATAGACTCAACGGTTTGACGTAATCGCTCTGCTATTTTGCGCACTTTGCTGTTCTTATTAGGTAAAAAAATACAAATTCTTATCTACCTAAATGCGCCACAATATTGTCTTTTCAAGATGATTTTTAGTTGAATAGGCAGGTTATTGCATTGCTGATTCTAAAGAGTATAAGTTGCTGATGCTAGTTTATTAGCGTAGGCATAGTTATTTTTTAGTGTAAGTTTTTAACTGCTCCTTTTGTGCTTGGTAGGTAGAATAAAAGCGACTTACTAAAGTACTAATAAAGGCTGTAATCGTTAAATAAAAAATAAGAAATCGAAGATTAAGGCTATTAATAATTCTTTCGAAAATGAATGCCATCCTAAGTATTAGGCATTCAATACTTGCACCTATAATTGAGCATAAAGCCTGCAATTACACCCTGTTAAAAATTTATTACCTAATATCAATAAAGCCAGAAAAAATATAACTTTTCACTAAGTTCAAAACTATAATTTTTCTTCAATTTTTACAATACGTTAATGGTTTTTGTAAAGAAAACCTTCTTTTGCAGTTACTTTAAAAAGTAGTTAAGCTGCATAAACTTATCTATTTTATTTAGCTTTGGAGTGTGTTTTGCTAAATAAGTGTATTGTATCGTCTATTGTTTTTATATCTGGGTGCTTAATGCCATTACAATCCTCGCTTGCTAAACCCGTGCTTTCTCTTGAACAACAACTTGGGCAAAAGCTAATACTCGACTTTCGTTACTTCTGCCAGCAAGGAGTTAGTAATAAATGCCGAACTCCAATGACCGAGTTACCTAATGAACTCGCTACCGCTATTGCAAAATACGATATTGGTGGGGTAATTTTATTTTCTGAAAACACTCAATCGATAGAGCAAACAATTGCGCTTAATAGCCAATTGCAAACAGCTGCAAGTAAATCCAGTAGTAAGCTGCCGCTATTTATATCAATAGATCAAGAAGGCGGACGTGTAGCGCGTTTACCACGCGATGTTGCTACCTCATTTACCGGTAATATGTCGATTGGCGCAACCTACAAAAAACACGGTACAAGCTTTGCGACAAAAACAGCAACAGTAATAGCTAAAGAGCTAAATTCGCTGGGTATAAATGTAAACTACGCGCCCACGGTTGATGTAAACATGAATCCCGACAACCCAGTTATTAACGTACGCTCGTTTGGTGAAAACCCTGCATTAGTGAGTAAATTGGGCGCCGCACAGGTTGCAGGATTTGAAAGCAATGGCGTGATTACCTCGTTAAAGCACTTTCCGGGTCACGGCGATACAAACGTAGATAGCCATACAGGCTTGCCTAAAGTAAACCATGCAAAAGAAGTTATTTACGAGCAAGACCTAGCACCGTTTAAACACATTATCGCCAAGCAAAACCCAGGCATGATAATGACGGCGCATATTCAATATCCCGCGCTCGATAGCACAACGTTTATAAGTGTTAATGGCAAAACGATGGTAAAACCAGCAACAATGTCGCGCGCAATCATTACTGATATTTTACGTGGCGAGCTTAATTACCAAGGAGTTGTAGTAACTGATGCGCTTGATATGGCTGGTATTAGTAACTTCTTTACACCAACTCAAGCTGTAATAAATACATTTGCAGCTGGAGCTGACATTGCCCTACTGCCTATTGAAATTAGAACACCAGATGATTTAAATAAACTCGATGATCTTATTAAAGAGCTTGTTGCAGCGGTTAAATCAAACCAACTTGATGAGCAAGAAATAGCACAATCGGCACAGCGTATAATTACGCTAAAAAATAAATTTAGATTAAGCACTAATTTTGACCCTATTACCGCGCTCATAAATGCAAAGCAAACAATTGGCAGTGCAGCACATCGCGAAATAGAAGCGCAGCTTGCTGTAGAGGCAATAACGCAGGTTAAAAATAATAACAGTACTTTGCCGCTTAATTTAAAAGCAGGAAGTAATGTTCATATTATTATGCCCGACACGCGTAAATGTATGGCAATGCAACAAGCGATTGAAGCTATCAGCCAGCAAAAACTTAACTATAGTTGTAGTAGCCTACAAGGGTTTAACCCTGCACAAGCTAAAGCACAAATACACGCTGCTGATGTAGTTATCGCCGGTAATGCAACACCTAATCAAAGTGCGGTCGAAATTGGCGGTATGGATGATTTAAAAGATGATTCAAATTTTGCACTTAATAATGCAGAGCAGCCAAAAGCACTTGAGTCATTATTAAAAGTGGCAAAAGAAGAAAACAAAAGCACTGTATTTATAAGCCTAAGAGCACCTTACGACATTGCTAAATTTGGCGATTATGCAAATGCTGTACTTGCATCTTACGCATATAATATTGATGTAGATAAAAACGATATTGTATCTGGTCCTGCTTTTACCGCACTTGCAAAAGTGTTACTAGGAGAAGCACCGGCTAACGGCGTATTACCTGTCACAATAAAACCGCAAAAGGCGCACTAATATGAAACTCAATTGTGATTTGGGCGAAAGCTTTGGCGCGTGGAAAATGGGGCTAGACGATGACGTTATGCCACATATTGATATGGCTAATATTGCGTGTGGGTTCCATGCAGGTGATGCCAACGTAATGGCAAACACTCTTATACTTGCCAAGCAACATAACGTACAAATTGGTGCTCACCCAAGTTACCCAGATAAGCAAGGCTTTGGTAGGCGCTCAATGGTACTTAGTGAAGAAGAGCTTACAAATTGCCTGCATTATCAAATAGCCGCTATTGAGGGCATGGCAAAAGTGCAAGGTTTAACACTTAGCTATGTAAAACCCCACGGGGCACTTTATAACGACATGATGGCAAATGATCAAATATTACAAACCGTTATAAATGCAATTGCCAACTACCCAACAGATTTAAAACTAATGGTTTTAGCGACTAAAAATGCCAATAAGCACATTCAAATAGCTAAAAGCTCAGGGGTTGATCTAATACTCGAGGCATTTGCCGACAGGCAGTACACCGACGACGGGCATTTAGTGTCACGAACACTTGAGGGCAGTGTTCACAACAAAGCTGCATTACTAGAGCAAGTAACTCAGCTTTTATCCGATGGTAGCGTGACAACACGAACTGGAAAAAAACTAACGCTTAACGCCCATAGCTTATGTGTACATGGCGACAACGCTGATGGCATAGTGCTTATAAAAGATATAAAAGCCCTGTGCAACTCAGCTAACTAAACTTTTATACAACCTCGAATAGAAGCTGTAAACCCCCTTTACAGCTTTAACTCATAGAGTTAAATAAGAGCTTCATCGCATCCTACTGTTAATTTAATAATCCCTAACATATAACTACTTAGAAAATTAAAAAAAGAAACAACAGGGATAAAAATGAAAAAGCTTTTAACACTTAGCCTCGTTTTAGGTTGTAGCAATTTAGCCTACGCTGAAACAAATACACTACAACTGCAAGACGTGTTTAATTTAGAATATGCCAATCAAATAGATATAACCGAAGACGGTAAAACTGTTTATTTTGTGCGTAACCGCATGGATATAAAAACCGACCGCAAAGTTGGTAATATTTGGTCTGTTGATTACAAAACCAAACAAATGCAACCGCTAACCTCTGGCGTGCATATGGATTATTCGCCAGTCCTCTCTCCTGATGGTCAACGCCTTGCGTTTATATCAACTCGCGATGGCAGCAGCCAAATATATATAAAATGGCTTAAAACAGGTGCTATGGCAAAAATTAGTAACTTAACGAGTAGTCCACGTTCGATTACATGGAGCCCTGATACTAACCAATTAATATTTAGCATGTTTGTTCCAAGCGCTAATTCAGCGCCAGTGAGCTTACCAGGCAAACCAAAAGGCGCAACCTGGGCAGAATCCGCTAAATTTATTGATGATGTTTATTATCGTTCAGATGGTGGCGGTTACACACAAAAAGGTTTTAGCCAATTATTTTCCATAGATGCTAACGGTGGTAATGCCAAACAACTCACTCATGATGAATTTGATAACGCAGGCGATGTAAGTTTTAGTAACGATGGTAAGTCGCTTTATTTTTCTGCAAACAGGCACACAAACAACCAGCTAAAACCCACAAACAGTGAAATCTATCAACTCGAGTTAGCCACACAAAATATAACTAAAGTTACTGACCGAAACGGACCTGACGAGCAGCCTAAAGTATCGCCCGATGGTCGTTACTTAGCGTACACAGGTTACGATGATAAACGCACTAACTACGAAAACGCTCAGCTTTATATTCGTGATTTAAAAACAGGTAACACAACAAGCTTAACGCCAAATTTTGATCGTAGCGTAGGTCAAATAAAATGGAGTGCAAACTCCAAAGGCATATACTTTAGCTATGCAGATAAAGGTCAAACCGCCCTCGCCTATCTACCACGCAGCGGCAAGCGTAAAATAATAACAACTCAAATTGGCAGTGTTGCCTTTGGTCGCCCTTATTCTGGTGGTGACTTTGATGTAAGCGAAGATGGCGAAGTAGCCTTTACCCTTGCCGATACTCAGCGCCCTGCTGATATAGCAACAATTAAACGCGGTAACGCGCAGCGTTTAACTACCCTTAATGCAGATGCATTGGGCGACAAAGCTTTGGCTAAAGTGGAAGAAATTTGGATTAAATCAAGTCACGATGAGTTACCTATTCAAGGATGGATTGCTTACCCACCAGAATTTGACCGCAGCAAAAAATATCCGCTAATACTAGAAATACATGGCGGTCCAGTAGCTAATTACGGTCCACACTTTAGCGCTGAAATTCAGCTGTTTGCAGCCAAAGGAAATGTCGTTTTATACATGAACCCACGTGGTAGTGATTCATACGGTAAAGAGTTTGCACAAACTATTCATCATAATTATCCAAGTAACGATTTTGATGACTTAATGACTGGCGTTGATGCGCTAATAGCGAAAGGCTTTATTGACGAGTCTAAATTGTTTGTAACCGGTGGCTCTGGCGGTGGCGTACTAACAGCTTGGATTGTAGGTCATACCGATCGCTTTGCTGCGGCTGTAGTTGCTAAGCCTGTTATTAATTGGATCAGCTTTGTACTAACTGCCGATTTTTCCCCGTTTTTTGCTGATTACTGGTTTCCGGGTAAACCGTGGGATCACATCGAGCATTACATGAAGCGCTCGCCTATTAGTTATGTTGGAAACGTTAAAACTCCTACTATGTTGCTCACTGGCGAATCTGACTACCGTACACCAATATCAGAAACTGAGCAGTTTTATCAGGCATTAAAACTACAAGGCGTTGATACTGCAATGGTGCGCATTCCTAATGCATCGCATGGTATTACAGCTCGCCCATCAAACTTAATGACTAAAGTAGCTTATATTCAATGGTGGTTTGATAAACACACTAAATAAACTCTGGGTAATAAATTTATAGCTCAAATAAAAGCCACTTCAAATAAGTGGCTTTTGTATTTACCGCCTTAGTATTCAAACTGTAAACCCCCTTTACACTTCTGTGACAGTTAAATATTGGACTTAGCTAAAACTTCAGTTAGTAAAATTTCGGTTTATAGCATTTTTTGTAACTTGAGTTGGTAAAAAATCGGTTTGAGTCACTGTTTATAGCCTATCAGTTAGTAAAATTTTGTTTTATAGCACAGAGAAGTTAGTAAAAAATCGGTTTATAAATTCGCTAAGTTTGCCTATTAAAGCAAAAATCAGTCACTTACCTGCCTTTTAAAGTTGTTGTAAACGCTTTTTACAGCAAAATCACCCCAAATATGCCGTTTTATGAAAGGTTAGTTAAACTCTGATCTGTAAATTCACTCAGGTAGTTAAATAGTGATCCAAAATTATTTGGCAAGGGCGTGTTGAACTTTGGTGGGTTAATTTGCAGCAGTATGTTTGGTTTTTAGGCAAGGCGGAGCTTATGTAGTGTGGTTATTCCCCATGAATAGGCGATAAACTCTTTGTTGCTCGGTTTTTACTTAGCCCACTAGGTTACAAACCTCGCGCCGCGATTTAATCGCCCCTAGATTGAACAAATTTCAATCCACAAAGATCAACACGCCCTAGTTAAAGTCTGATCTGTAATTATGCTTCAATGTTCTAACTTTACTTAAAGCAATAAAAAAGGGCCTATTGGCCCTTGAGTAACACTATCTAGTTAGGAAGTTAAAATTGGTTCATGGTGTTATCTTCACCACCGGCTTTTAGCGCGTTATCACCAGAGAAGTATTCTTTGTGTGTATCGCCCATGTTAGACCCTGCTAGGTCTTGGTGCTTAACAGAAGCTTGCTCGCGGCGAATTTCTTGGCGTTGTACATCACGTACATAAGCCAGCATACCCATATCGCCAAAATAACCTTCTGATAAAATATCAGTGCTCAGCGCAGCTGTATGGTACGTAGGCAGAGTAATTAAGTGATGGAAAATACCTGCTTCACGTGCGCCATCGCGCTGGAAGTTTTGCACTAGTAAATCGGCTGCTTGCGCAAGTTCTGTTGCATCCATTTCTGGTGCCATAAGGCCTTTATTGTCGCCAAAGCTTGGGTAAGCACTAAGGTCACGGCCTGCTTCTTCCCACTCTTGATATACTTGCTCACGAAACTTAAGCGTCCAGTTAAACGAAGGCGAGTTGTTGTATACCAGTTTTGCATTTGGCACGTGTTCTTTAACACGATTTACCAGTTCTGCAATTTGCTTAACATGAGGTTTTTCTGTTTCAATCCACAGTAAATCAGCGCCCGACTGCAAGCTCGTAATACAATCTAGTACTACGCGGTCTTTTTCAGTGCCTTCGCGGAATTGAAATAAACCGTTATCTAGGCGAGTTGGTTTACATAACTGGCCATTAATTTTCATTGCTGTGTCGCCTTCATTTAAGTCATCAACACCGTTAATTGGCGTCGTTTCTAAAAATGCATTGTATTGGCTTGCTAAGTCACCTGGTGTTTGCGACACAGGTACTTTTTGAGTAAGGCTTGCACCTAATGAATCTGTACGTGCCACAATAATACCGTTATCAATACCAAGTTCTAAAAAGGCGTAACGTACTGCGTTCATCTTTGCTAAAAAGTCTTCGTGTGGAACGGTAACTTTACCCGCTTGGTGACCACATTGTTTGGCGTCAGATACTTGGTTTTCTATTTGAATGGCACACGCACCGGCTTCAATCATTTTTTTAGCCAGTAAGTAAGTTGCTTCTTCGTTACCAAAACCTGCGTCAATATCAGCAATAATTGGCACAACATGAGTTTCAAAGTTGTCTATTTTATCAATAACAGCTTGAACATCGCCGCCATTCGCTTTTGCTGCATCTAGGTCGTTAAACAAGTGGTCTAGTTCACGTGCATCAGCTTGCTTTAAAAATGTGTAAATTTCTTCAATTAATGCAGGTACTGATGTTTTTTCGTGCATACTTTGATCTGGCAGCGGACCGAATGCAGAGCGAAGTGCTGCAACCATCCAGCCACTTAAGTATACATAGCTGCGTTTAGTTGTTTTTTGATGGCGCTTAATAGCCATCATCATTTGTTGGGCAGTAAAGCCATGCCAACACCCTAAAGATTGGGTGTACAGGCTTGTGTCGGCGTCATATGCAGCCATATCTTCACGCATAACGTCTGCTGTGTATTGCGCAATTTCAATCCCTGTACGAAAACGGTTTTGTAAACGCATACGGCTTGCGTATTCAGGGTTAATAGCTTTCCATGCGCTGCCTTGTGATTGGCAAAGAGTAGAGAGTGTGTCTGTTTCGCGTTGATATGTTGTCATAATAAAATCCTTCGAACGAGTGTGTAAATTATTTTAATGTTGTGAGAGTGGCTAGGAGTGTGTGCTCCGTTTCGCTTGATTCAACATTAGGCTCCTTTTCTAGATTTAGTAAATTTATAGTTGTTATTGTGGCTATACATTTTGTGAATGGCTAAAAAGCACTCAACATTGCCTTTTTGAGTTATTGTTGCCTTAACGCACAAGCACACAACAACATCGCGACCGTTTAAGGAAGGCAATTATGTCCCACACTCTCACACATTCAGGACTCAGCGTAGACACACAACTCGCTGATTTTGTTAAAAATCAATTACTACCAGGCACTCACTTAAGTGAGCATCAATTTTGGCAAAGCTTTGCACATATAGTTCAAACACTTACCCCTACAAATAAGGCACTGCTTGAAAAGCGAGAATTGCTTCAACAGCAAATAGATGACTACCATCTTGCTAATAAAACGTGGGATAGCGTTAAGTACCATGCCTTTTTGCAAGATATTGGCTATTTAGTTAAAGAGCCTGCCAACTTTGAAATTGAAACCAAAAATGTAGAACCCGAAGTAGCCCTTACAGCAGGCCCTCAGTTGGTTGTGCCTGTAAGTAACGCACGCTTTGCACTTAATGCCGCTAACGCACGTTGGGGTTCGTTATACGACGCTTTATACGGTACAGATGTGTTAAGCGAAGACGATGGAGCCGAAAAAGGCAATACCTACAATCCTGTTCGTGGTTTTAAGGTAATGGCCTACGCTCGCCAGTTTTTAGATAAAGCATTGCCGTTAACTAATGGCTCGCATATAGAAAGCACTAATTATTCAGTAGTAGATGGCGCACTTTTAATTACGTTACGTGATAGCTCTCAAACCACATTAGCTGACCCATCTCAGCTTATTGGCTATCAAGGTGAAGCACAAAACCCAACCGTAGTGTTATTAAAAAACAATGATTTACACATAGAGCTACATATAGATCACCACCACATTATTGGCCAAGCAGATAAAGCAGGCTTAAAAGATATAGTGTTAGAGGCCGCGCTTACAACCATTATGGATTGTGAAGATTCTGTAGCTGCGGTAGATGCAGAAGATAAAGTACAAGTTTATAAAAATTGGCTTGGTTTGATGCAAGGTAACCTAGTTGAATCGTTTAAAAAAGGCGATAAAACCGTAGAGCGCACTCTGCAAAGTGATAAAACATACACCGCACTCGATGGCGGCACAGTTACTTTAAAAGGCCGTAGCATGATGTTTGTTAGAAACGTTGGCCATTTAATGACGAACCCAGCTATTACCGATGTGTACAATCAACCGGTATTTGAAGGCATTATGGATGCGATGTTTACTGCTACCGCTGCCCTGCACGACCTAAATAAAAAAACAGGTATAAAAAACTCAAGCGCGCAAAGTATTAATATAGTAAAACCAAAAATGCATGGCCCTGAAGAGGTAGCGTTTACTAACACTTTATTTAGCTTAGTAGAGGAAGCGCTAAGCTTACCTAAAAACACGCTTAAAATGGGTATTATGGATGAAGAACGCCGTACTTCTGTAAACCTAAAAGCCTGTATTTATGCAGCTAAAGAGCGTGTTGTATTTATAAATACTGGATTTTTAGACCGCACAGGCGATGAAATTCATACCTCTATGCAAGCGGGCGTTGTGCTTCCAAAAGCACAGATTAAGCAGCAATCATGGATACAAGCTTATGAGGATCGCAACGTCGATATTGGCCTTGCTTGTGGCTTAAGTCATAAAGCACAAATAGGTAAAGGCATGTGGCCAATGCCAGATAAAATGGCATTAATGATGGAGCAAAAACAAGCTCACCCTAAATCAGGCGCTAATACAGCATGGGTGCCCTCCCCTACAGCCGCTACTCTGCATGCAATGCATTATCACGATATAAACGTATTTACCGAGCAGCAAAGTATAGCTAAACGTGCTATTGCGAGCCTTAATGACCTGCTTACACCGCCGCTAATGACAGATGCTAAAACGCTTTCAAAAGAAGATATTCAAAGTGAGCTAGAAAACAACGCACAAGGTATTTTAGGTTACGTTGTACGTTGGATTGATCAAGGCGTTGGTTGCTCAAAAGTACCCGACATTAACCATATCGGGCTAATGGAAGATAGAGCAACACTGCGTATTTCAAGCCAGCATATGGCTAATTGGTTGCTAAATGGCGTGTGTTCACAGGCGCAAATAAAATCAACAATGGCTAAAATGGCCAAAGTAGTTGATGGTCAAAACGAGCACGACACTGCGTATACACCCATGGCAATAAACGAAGAAACCCTTAATAACAGCATTGCGTTTCAAGCTGCACTTGCACTGGTTTTGGAGGGTGTAACACAACCTAGTGGTTACACTGAACCACTACTACATAGCTACCGTATAAAATATAAAGCACAAAAAACGAATACGCTTTAACCGCTTAAGCAAAGTTCAGATTAAGTGCTAAACCAGCTTTTAAGCTGGTTTTTTATCGCCTAAAATTAGAATAACATCACTTTTAAGGCATTTTAAAGGTATATAGATAATACACATGAATATCTAACATTTATTCAAACGTAAAAAAGCGTGTTTTGCATACACAAAACACGCTTTTTAAATCTTTTAGCTAGGGCGTGTTGATCTTTGTGGTATGAAAAACAAACAGCATGAAGATAAGGTATAATTGAATTCGCCAGAAAACTTTACACCGAACCTATATGCCAAGATTAATGTTAACAGACGGGACATGGAATGTCTTATCAAAAGTAATGTACTTAAGTGGTCGAATTTATAATAAGCCCGACCATAGAAAAACGCTCGAAGGCATACTGTATAAGATGCGCA
>NZ_JASDCB010000082.1:0-17767 GCF_030408135.1 Pseudoalteromonas sp. APC 3691
CCAATGAGTATGTTCGTTAATCATAATGTGCCCTCAAACAAGATTTGAAGATCTGATCATGACATTGAGATTTAGTTCAAAAAAATCCCCGCTAATTTCTTAGCAGGGATTTGTGTATAAGAGACAGCTAATAGCGCCTTTTTTTAGTTTAATTGGCTTATTAATAAACTAAAAAATGCTTCTTTGTTGTTGCATGTTTGGGCATTCAAAATAAGTTGCTCGCCTAGTGCTAATGTTTGTTTTTGCACTATAAGACGCACCTTATCATCACCAATACTATCTATATCGGTTACATGTGCGAGCCCTATGGTGCGCCTAATTAACTCAGCACCACAGTAACCAATGGCGTCTTGTAGCACCCCTTTTATAAAGTATTCACCGTAGCCTGTAACTTTTAGCGAATTATCAGTAGTGTGCTCATTTATAAGCGAAAGCCAATGCTGTTCAAATAATGTATAGCATTCAACAAGGGTGCTTAATAAGTGGGTTTGGTAATTACGACGAGCCATAAAATCTTCAATATGCCCGTATTGTGCGCAGTAATTTAAAAGTAAATTGCCAATAAAAGAGCCAATATCGAACCCAGCAGGACCAAAAAAACCAAACTCAGGATCGATCATCTTTGTATTATTACAATCAACAAAAATACTGCCGCTATGCATATCACCATGAAGTAATGTTTGCGGGTTAGATAAAAAATTAGCTTTTAGTTTTGCTATTTCTAATTTTAATGCGCTGTTTTTGTGTATTGCATCAACTTCGCTTTGTAGTTGCTTTGGGTAGTTATTGCGTTTGTGCTCAATGTACGGATCGCTAAAAAATAAGTCTTCAGTGATTTGGCAAAGTTCAGAGTTAGTAAATTGGCTAACGAGCGCTTTTTTAGTTTGTGCGGTTAAATAAAAATCTGAATTATAAAAACCAGTATGGCTTAAGTAGGTAGCTACATGCTGCGCTAATTTAGGAAATTGCTCAGCATTATTTTGTGCAGTTCGCAGTATTTGTAAATTACCTAAATCTTCTAAAATAGTCAGTGCTTGCATTTCACTATAATGTAAAACCCTAGCAGTATAAGTTGGGCAAATAGCGCCATGATTAAGCAAAACTTGTGCTTCTATACGAGCTCTATCAAGCGTTAATGGCCACGACTCACCCACGCAACGCGCGTAAGGCAGAGCTTGCTTTAAAATAACACTATTGTTTTGCTCATCAGTAATTCTAAATACTAAATTAAGATTGCCATCACCAAACTCATATGCCGATAAGGCTTGTCCGGGAGCAAAAAAATTACATTGTTTAGATTCAATTAATGTCGATGCATAATCGATAGCGCGCTGTGTATTAAAAGCAACATAGTTAGTCATGGTTTAAATCTCAAAAATTAGCTTTTAAGCATTCTATACCTTTAAATGTTTAGATGTCTACAAGTCCGACTTGAGAGTTATTCAAAGTGGTGTAAAATAACGTTACGCATTTTTAATACCTTAAGCATTATGCAAAATTTAATCGCAAGCAGTTTAAAATATGAAAACGGGTCGCTTAGTGTGCTCGACCAATATTTACTACCTCACCAGCAGGTATGGCATCAATGCCATGATGTAGAAACCATGAAAGAGCTGATCATTAATTTAAAAGTACGTGGAGCTCCACTTATTGGTTTAAGCGCGAGCTTGTTAGTGGCGTATTTAGCTGAGCAAGGGGTAGTTAAAGGTGAGCTTGAAAAAGCAATCAATGAGCTAGAAGCCACTCGCCCAACGGCGGTTAATTTAATGCATTGTATGGCTGCATTGCGTAAAGCTTTAACGCAAAGCGATTATGTTGCCGGTATTGTTACGACAGCTGAGCGGTTGTTTATTGAAGATATTGAGCTGTGTGAGCGAATGGCAAGCCGTGGCGCCGAACTTATAAATAGTGGCGACAACATATTAACCCATTGTAATACAGGGGCGCTTGCAACCGCTGGTATTGGTACTGCACTAGGTGTTATTTACAAAGCGCAGCAAAAATATGGCAACGTACATGTGTGGGTTGATGAAACACGACCATTATTACAAGGCGGTCGCTTAACTGCCTTTGAGCTTGAGCGCTGGCAAGTACCTTACACACTAATTTGCGATAATATGGCGGCAAGTTTAATAGCTGCAGGTAAGGTGGATAAAATAGTGGTAGGGGCTGATCGTATTGCTGCCAATGGTGATTTTGCTAATAAAGTGGGCACTTATAATTTAGCCGTACTTGCATATTTTCATAACATTCCATTTTATGTGGTCGCGCCTATTACCACGCTTGATACCAACACCGCGTGTGGTGATGATATAGAAATAGAGCAACGTAATCCTCAAGAAGTGCGCGGAGTTAGCGGTAGCTTTGGCGAGGCTTTATGGGCGCCCACTAATGCTAATGTATATAACCCAGCATTTGATATAACGCCGGCAAAACTGGTTACAGGATGGGTGTTAGACACTGGTGTGTACAACCAAAATCAGGTTGAAAATGGCGAACTTTTAAAGCTTAAGTAACTTCGCGATATTTTTGGTCCACGTTATGTTTATTAGTGTGGACCAAGGTTTTGAATGACTAACTTACGATAATAGCGGAAATTGCTCTGCAATAGACGAGTCAGTACTTTTTGCTACCCAGCCCTCTGTATTGTTAAATAAGCGAATGGCAGTAAACTCAGGAGCGCTTCCCATATCAAACCAATGCGGGGTAAGTTCAGGCACTGAAATTAAATCGCCTTGTTGGCAAAGTACCTGGTAAACCTTATTGCCTAAATGCAGGCAAAATAGCCCTTGGCCTTTTACAAAAAAACGCACTTCGTCTTCACTATGAGTATGTTCAAATAAAAACTTTTTGCGCAGCTCTGATGCGCCAAGATTACCTTTAGCTAGAGATATAACGTCTACTGTTTGATAGCCATTTTCGGTTTTTAACCGATCTATATCGTTTTTGTACGCACTAATAATTTGCTCATGGGTGGTGTGCTCATTAATATCTGCATTTGCTTGCCACTGTTCAAAGCGTACGTTTACTTTAGCTAGCTGCTTTGTAATATCATCAGCATTTGATGTGCTTACAAGTGCTTTGCTTGCATCGTTGTCAGCATATATTGTTAATTGACTCATACTAATTGCTCCAATTTAAATTGGCTAAAGTCATTAATATAAGGGTGTGCTTTAGTGCTTGCTTGCCCATCACGAATTAAATGTAGTGTTGTTAAGCCTGCAGCTTGCGCGGCATCAAGCTCGCCGGCTACATCACTTAAAAAGAGTATTTCTGCTGCTTTAAACGGTAACAGCTCCACAATGGTGTTATAGGCCATTTGCTCTTGTTTTGCGCCAACTTTGGTGTCAAAAAAGTCAGTAAACAAGCTGCGAATGTCACCATAATCACTGTATTTAAAAAGTAGCTGCTGCGCTTTTACTGACCCTGACGAGTACACATATAAAGCTATATCGTTGTTGTACTGAGCTTGTAAAAAATCAAATGCATCTGGGTATAAATGACCTTTAAAATCACCGTGTTCATACCCTGTTTGCCAAATTAAGCCTTGTAACTGCTTAAGTGGAGTGATTTTTTTATCTTCATCAATCCAGGTAAGTAAAGTGCTAATGACTTCTTCAATATCGGCGTTTGGCTTTTCGATAAGGGCTTTTACGGCACTAATTTGCTCAGCTACATCTGGCTTATTAGCATTGGCACGTACAAAGGTAGGTAACTGTTTTGCTGCGTAAGGAAACAACACCTCTTTAACAAACGAGATACGGGTTATTGTGCCTTCGATGTCGGTTAAAATGGCTTTAATCATTTAGTTACTCCCGCTTGAATACCTATTATTTTTAGGCGCTCTAGTTCGCAGCTAAATAAAAACTCTAAGGCTTCTAGGTGGCGACGAACTTCATCAATATTACGTCCTACTGCATATAAACCATGGCCGCGTATCAGTACGCCATGATCTATAGGCGTGTGTAAATGATGGTCACTAACCAGTAGGCTTAATCGGTCAATATCTTGATCGTTATCGAAAATAGGAATGCTCAGCGTTTCTAAATGCGAAGTAAAGCCGCTCAGTGCTTTTTGCATTTCATAGCCTGTTAAATCAAGCTGATGCCCTTGGGTAATTTGCGACAGTACGGTAGCGGCTACAGAGTGAGTATGCAAAACACACTGCGCATCAGGTATTAGCTGATACAAACTTAGGTGTAATTGTGTTTCTGCCGATGGTTTTACAGCTCCTGCTAGGCGCTCGCCTTGGTGATCTAATTGCAAAAAATGCGCTTGCGTCAGTGAGCCTTTATCGTGCCCACTTGCTGTAACAACAAAGCCAGTGCTAGTACGAGCTGAAAAGTTTCCGCCTGTTGCGGGTACCCAGCCTTTTTGGCTAACCCATTTTCCGGCTTCAATAAGTTGTGAAATAGCGGTATTGTTTTGCATACATTCCTCACTAATGAGCGTAAAGTTAATTGTTTTTAGACGGCTATACTTCTGTTTTAAGCAATGATAGCATCGCTTTAAGCGCAAAACCATCATTAAGGGCATCACGTGTTTGAAAGTAAATTACCAAATTTAGGCGTTAGTATATTTAGCCAAATGAGTGGGTTGGCTAATGAGTTTTCGGCAATTAATCTCTCTCAAGGCTTTCCTGAGTTTGATGCTCCTGATCTTTTAAAAACGCAGTTAAATTATTATGTGCAGCAGGGCGTTAATCAATATTCACCTTCAAGTGGTGTACCACGATTACAGCAACAAATTGCTGATTTAGCAAAGCGCAAATATGCAGCTGATATAAACGCAGCTGATCAAGTTACTGTTACCTCGGGTGCAACAGAGGCATTGTTTGTGGCTATTCAAACAATTGTACGCCCCAGTGATGAAGTGATCGTATTTGACCCTGCATATGACTCTTACCAACCGGCAATTGAACTCGCTGGCGGAAAGTCGGTACACATTGCTTTAAGTGCGCCAAACTACACCATTGATTGGCAAGTAGTAAGCCAAGCAATTACTAAAAATACCCGCGCAATTATTATAAATACACCTCATAACCCAAGCGGTAAAATATTACAGCCACAAGATATAAAAGCGCTTAAAGAGTTAGTTGGTACTCACAATTTATATGTAATAAGCGATGAGGTATATGAGCACATTACGTTTGATGAACAACCGCATTTAAGTGTATTACGCGATGATGAATTATTTACCAAAAGCTTTGTTGTATCGAGTTTTGGTAAAACGTTTCACAGCACGGGCTGGAAAATGGGGTACTGTATTGCACCTGCAGATTTAGCTATCGAATTTAGAAAAATTCATCAGTACGTTACGTTTTCAAGCTTTACCCCCGCACAACATGCGCTTGGCGATATGCTCGAGCAGCAAGGTGAGCATATAGATGAGCTAAGTGGGTTTTATCAGCAAAAACGCGACTTATTAGCGAGCCATTTAAGTAATAGTCGTTTTAAAATTTTACCTAGCCAAGGCACTTACTTTTTATTATTAGATTACAGTGATGTATCGGATTTAAACGATGTTGAATTTTGCCATTGGTTAGTTGAGCAAGCCGGTGTTGCGGCTATTCCGTTAAGTGTTTTTTATCAAAATCCACCAACCGACAAAGTAATTCGTTTATGCTTTGCTAAAAACGACAACACTCTCATAGAGGCTGCGCAAATATTATGTCAACTTTAACCATTACAGCATTGCAAAGCTCGCTTTATTGGCTTGATAAAGATGCTAATTTAGCCATGTTTAATAAGCAGCTTGAAGCAATTACGCATCAGCCCGATCTTATTTTACTGCCCGAAACATTCTCGACTGGCTTTGCTATCAATTTAGATTGTGCAGAGCCTGAAAACGGTAAAGTACTGACGTGGTTAAAGGCGCAGGCTCATAAACATAATGCGGTTATTGCGGGTTCGGTACTTGTTGCACAAGGCGATAAAAAAGCGAATCGGTTTTATTGGGTAAAACCCGATGGTGAGGTGAGTTATTACGATAAGCGCCATTTATTTCGCTTAGGCAGCGAGGGCGATTACGTTGTAGCAGGGCAAGCGCGCAAAGTTTTTGAAATCAATGGTTTTAAACTATTACCGCAAGTATGCTATGACCTGCGCTTTCCGGTATTTCAACGTAATAATAACGACTACGATGTAATGATAAACGTAGCAAATTGGCCTGCTGTACGCCGCCATATTTGGGATACGTTACTTATGGCGCGTGCAATGGAAAACCTCTGTTACGTAGTAGGTGTTAATCGCGTGGGGGAAGACGGTAATGGTGTGGCGCACAATGGCGGTACAGCGGTATACGACTTCAAAGGCGATGCATTAACTAAAGCGCAAGATGACGCAGAGCAACTAGTTACTATAACACTTGAAAAAGCGCCACTGGATGAGTTTAAAGCAGCGTTTCCTGCCTATTTAGATGCAGACTCTTTTACATTAATATAAACACGTTAATTTAGCGCAGAGCCAATAAAGTGTTAAAATAATCGCTGATATTTTTGTTGGCGGCTAATGTACATTATGAACACTTTAATCACTCCTGTAATTTTAGCAGGTGGCATAGGCTCTCGCTTGTGGCCGCTTTCTCGCCAAGCAATGCCTAAACAATTTTTATCACTACTAAATGAAAACACGTCATTGCTACAAAGTACGTTGGCGCGTGTTTCTAATGAGTTGTTTGATAATGCTATTTTAGTGTGTAACGAACAGCACCGATTTATTGCCGCCGAGCAAGCTGCAAGCTCAACTCCTAGTGCATTATTGCTCGAACCCAAAGGTAAAAATACCGCGCCTGCCATCGCATTAGCCGCCCACTATGCACTGCAAAATGGGATTACCGGTCCGCTATTAGTGATGCCTGCCGATCATCATATTAAAAACTTTGATGTATTAACAGCTAAGCTCCCTGAAGCTGTAAAACTTGCTGAGCAAGGAAAGCTAGTTACATTTTCTATTACTCCTACAGAGCCGCATACTGGTTATGGTTATATAAAACAAGGCGCGGCTATTGCTGGAACGGGTTGTTACGATGTTGCTCAATTTAAAGAAAAGCCTGACTTAGAAACAGCGAACCGTTATTTAGCTCAAGGTGGTTATAGCTGGAATAGCGGCATGTTTTTATTTACCCCCGCAGCCTATTTAAAAGAGCTCGAGCGGTTTGCGCCAAAAATAGCAACGAGCGTCGCTGCAGCAGCACAATTTACCAAAGATTTAGGGTTTACCCGCCCAAGCAACAGTGCGCTTGAGCACTGCCCAAGCGATTCAATTGATTACGCCATTTTAGAGCGCAGTAATAACGTAGTTGTTATGCCTGTTGATTTAAAATGGAGTGATGTAGGTAGTTTTTCATCCCTTGATGCGCTTACAAAAAAAGATAAAAACGGTAATAGTTTAAACGCTAATTATATGGCTCAAAAAAGTACTAATAACTTAGTTATTAACGAGGCTGAACACACTATTGCCACGCTTGGAGTAAGCAATTTAGCAATTATTCATACTCATGATGCCACGTTAATTGCAAACCAAAATGAGCTAGATTCTTTGCCTTTGTTGCTTAAGCAAATTGCTACAACACAGGCTGATAAACTTAATCATCATCAAGTGGTTTTTCGCCCATGGGGGAATTACCGTACTTTGGTTGAAGGCATTGGCTTTAAAGTTAAGAAAATTACTGTTAACAGCGGTGCTAAGCTTTCGACGCAGCGCCATCAGCATCGCGCTGAACATTGGGTTGTGGTTTCGGGTATTGCAAATGTATGTATTAATGAGCAAGCGTATACGCTAACGCACGACCAATCGTGTTATATCGCCGCAAAGCAAATTCATAGCTTGGCTAATAATCAAAAAGAGCCGTTAATAGTTATTGAAGTGCAAACCGGTGCTGTACTTGATGAAAGCGATATAGAGCGATTTGATGATAAATATGGAAGAGGCTAATAATTAGCTATTTTAAAGCTAATTCACTATTACTCTAACTGCCCACGCACAAACTTTAAATATTGCTCTAAGCTGCGTTGCCACAGATCTAGCGCTTCATCAAGCATGTCGTTATGTGGCTTTTTATCGAGTAAACGGCGCTCTATTTTTTTAAGCTCAATACCATAGCGATTAAAACCAAGTTGCAGAGCGGTACTTGCTTGGCGATGTAAAAGCTTAATGCATTGCTCTGGTTGTTGATCAATAAGCTTTTGACAGCGAATTAGCTTGTTACGCGCCGAAAGCACAAACTCATTATAAATCGACGATACTTCATCTTCACTAAACGAGCTGGTGAGTGTTTCGGCCGCTGTTTTGTCATACAAGGTATCAATAAGCTCTACTGCAATGCTCGCAGTTTGATTAGATTGAGAGTCGCTAAGTGCTTGTCGAAGTTTTTCGTGCTTTATAGGTTTGCCTACAATGTCTTTTATACCTAGTTCTAAGTACTCCTTCACTTCGTCAGGGCTAAGGCTTGCAGTAAAAGCGAGCACTGGGGTTCGTTGATTTTTATGATCAATGCGTTTTAGACGTTTAAGTACTTCTTGACCTGTTAAGTCAGGTAGGTTCATATCAAGTAAAACAACATCAAAGTGATGAGCTTGCATTAGTTCTATCGCGCTTTTACCGTCTTTTGCGAGCTTAATTTTGTGCTCATCGTCGGCCATAAATTCTATAGCAATTTTTTGATTTAAATCTAAATCTTCAACCAGTAATACATCAAGACCTGTTAAGTAATCTTTAGTTTGATGGCGCTGCTCTACAAGGCTTAATTCACCTAAAGTAAAAGTAACGGTAAAGCTAAATACACTACCAGTACCAAGCTGGCTGGTTATTTCGAGTCGGCTACTGAGCTTTTCAAGCAGGCGACTGGTAATAGCTAAACCAAGGCCGGTTCCGCCTTTCTCTTTGCCTGCACTACTTTGTACATAAGGTTCTGTTAAGTAGGCTATCTCGTCATTTTCTATACCTGGCCCTGAATCTTTGACACTAATTTTTATAGTGTGCTCAAGTTGCTTTTCTAATACTAAATCAACCTGAATTTTAACGGTTCCGTGGTCTGTAAACTTAATGGCATTACCCACTAAATTAATAATTATTTGCCTAAGTTTTTGCTGGTCGCAGTAATAACATGCTTGCTCAGGAATATTACATATTAGTTCAAACTTGAGTTGCTTTTGCTCGGCGAGAGGACTGAGTAATAAGCATAAATTATTAAGCCATGTTTTAAACTCTACATCTTCTTCGTAAAGCGCTTCGTCACTTTGATCTAGGCTCGCGTAATCAAGGACCTTATCTACCAATAAGTTAAGTGATTCGGCAGAATTTATAATCGCTTCGCAATAGGCTTTATTGCGGGTATCACTTGTTTGGTTCATAACAAGTTGGGCGCTGCCTAAAATACCGTTTAGCGGGGTGCGAATTTCGTGGCTTATAGTTGATAAAAAGAGCCCGCGTATTTCTAAATCTTTTTGTGCTTTATCGGCTAATTTATTGAGGTGCTGCTCTCTGCGCTCATTACATAATAACGCCATACCTGCAGCATAAAACATGGGTGCAATTACGCCATTTAAAAATAATAATGAGCTAAACCAGCCGTTTACTAAAAGGTTTTTTTGTTCAATGTTATCCATAAATAACGAGCGGCCAATAAAGCTTAAAGCAACAAGCGTTAAAATGGTTATGTATACAATACTGCCATTAGGATAGGGTTTGCGTGCACACTTAATAAATATAAACAGTAAAAAACCAGCTTCTGCTATGTGTTGTATATCGGATGCAATCACTCTTTCGTGTAGAGATGGGTCAAAAAAGGTGTAATAGCCAAGCATTACAGTGCAAAAAGCGGTCACTGAGCAGAGTAATTTAAAACCAATACCGCGATAATTTAAAAACTGACTAAGTGAAAGGCTGTGCACTATTGATGCGGCAAACATCATGTTACTGGCAGCGCTGATAATTACTAAATTATGTGTATCACCAACAAGAGTAAAGCCAATAACAGAGCCTAATAGCAATATGGGATAGAAAATATAAAGCAATGTGCCTGGAATTTTTTTGTTTGTTCGCCACGTCAAAAAGTTAAGTAGAGTCATTACAACCATGATGGCGATGCTGGCAAAATAAAGAGTGAAAGAGTCGAGCATTAATATTCCAGCAAAGTAGTTTTAAACTAAGATTATCAAAAGTATATATTTATACCAATCCTTAAAGTGATTAACTTAATAAGCGAATTGGTATTAAATAAATATGCAACACATACAAAAACAGACACTTAAGTGTCTGTTTTTTAATATTTAGTCGAAATACGTATTTAGCGAATTTCGTCAGGAATATTTTGCTGTGCCCACGATAGAAGCTCAATACGGTTACGGCATTTAGTTTTTCTAAATGCGCTGTATAAATGTGTTTTAACAGTGTGTGGACTGATACTTAAATCTTCTGCGATCTCTTTATTCTTCGAACCTTTACTCATTAGTGAGATTATTGCTTTTTCTCGCTTAGTAAGTTTAACCGGCTCTATATCACCTTCAGTAAGTTTGTGCAGTGCGTCTTTGTTAAACTGCAACATACGATTTAATGCATTACACA
The DNA here is from genome assembly GCF_030408135.1 of Pseudoalteromonas sp. APC 3691. Lineage (NCBI taxonomy): Bacteria > Pseudomonadati > Pseudomonadota > Gammaproteobacteria > Alteromonadales > Pseudoalteromonadaceae > Pseudoalteromonas > Pseudoalteromonas sp. APC 3691. Next base: position 10,566 of record NZ_JASDCB010000082.1, read on the forward strand.
TTATATCGCGACGATACCAAAGTTGATCTTCCATTAGTAGGCGTATACCTTTCATTAATACATCCGCGTTATCGGTTGTATAAAATACGCCGCGAATACCGCTTAAAAGCGCGCGATTAGCAAGCTCTGGGTTTTCGTCTAGATTAAATAATATGATATCGCATTTAATACGCAGGTTTACTAGTTGTTCTTTTAGTTTACCCCATGCATCTTTACTTGATGTTTCAATAAACAAAAGTCGAGTCCCTTCAGGTATATCTAAAATGTTCGTACCTGTGGTTACGTCAAGGCCTTGCGTTTTTAACAAAGGTTCTAAAACGTTTATGCCAATAGTGTTAATTGGCTCTTTATCTAATAACAAAAAGGCTGAACTGCTCATGTTTTTTATACTCTTTTATAAAGCTGGCTGGTTGAGTTTATCACGACTTCCACACCTTTAGTATTAGAAAGTCGATAGTGTACTCAATAACAAATACGATTTTACAATTATTTAAACATAAAATGTTGCAAATAAGTAACTATTTCTCACTTTATGCTCATGAAAAACCATAATATTTGTAACTAATTACTTGAGCAGAATAAAGTAACAAAAAAATCTTAATTAATTTACTTTTTTTATGCTTTGATAAGGTGGCCATCCCATTTCTTTACCGCCAAGCATATGTAAATGTATGTGATAAACAGTTTGCCCTCCATGCTCGTTACAGTTCATAACTACGCGGTATCCGTCCTCAGCAAAATTATGTTGCTTAGCTAATTTAGCTGCAACTACGTATAAGTTACCTACTAAATGTGAGTTTTCAGGATTTATATCATTTATAGTAGCAATTGCTTTTTTTGGGATAATTAACACATGAAATGGCGCTTGTGGGTTTATATCTTTAAATGCGAGAGTGTTTTCATCTTCGTAAATAATATCTGCTGGAATTTCACGATTAATGATTTTGGTAAAAATAGTTTCTTGGCTCATAGTGTGTTCCTAATTAAGTGTTGTGAATTTTAAGCTCACTAATGACAAACTTTCAAAGCAGTGTCAAACTGAAATCAAATAAAGGAGTTAATATGCTTAAACCAATTTTAATAAGTAGTGCAGTTGCATTACTAGTTAGTTTTTCGGCTAATGCTGAGAATATTCACTTTCCAGAAGAATTTGTACCACTGCAAGTGGGCGATAAAATGCTAGAAAGCTCTTTGTTTAGTCGTATTGATGATGTAGAGCTTGCCCCCGGAACTTATCAGCTTAGGCTAAAGTACACCGATTTATATGAAGATGATTATGACACGCATGAAGTTATAGAGTCGGAACCATTTTGGGTAAGTGTAACTGTTGAAGCAGGTAAAGATTATACCTTAGTGTTTAATCGTGCTGAAAATGCAGTATCTGCAAAAGTGTTTGCAGAAGCCCCTCAAGTGAGTTTAAAAGCAAAAAGTAGCGCTGTTGCTAAGCCTTTAAGTGTTATTTCTAACACGCAACTAGCAAGCAATAAACCGGTAATGCAAAATACATTGCCTGCAGGACCTTCACGTCCTAGTCAGCCAATAAAGCCGATAGCACCAATTACAGGTAAAGGCATGCCAAGTGCGCCGCAAATGCTTGATTTTTGGTGGCAACAAGCCACAACTACAGAGCGTAAAGCTTTTTTAGAAAAAGTAACAAAGTAAAATAACAGAAAAACAAAAAGGGCCAAATTTGGCCCTTTTTAGTTTCTAGTTAACGCTATTTATTCAAATAATGCGTCAAGAGTACCTTGCGCAAGAGGGTGATACCCAGGGCGTGCTTTTAAGTACACGCTTTGTGCCCAGTCTTTTTTACCGTTAGTGATAAGTGATTTATATAACGGCACAATTAACTTACGACGGCCAATACCTGATAAGTGCTTATTAAGCGCAGGATAAATTGGTTGATAACCATTACCTACTGCTAGCATAAACCAAGCAAACGCACGTTCAGCGTTAGTTGATTGCGTTAGGTTAAATTCACTATCAAGCTCGCTCATTTTCTCTATGCTTAAATCGCGTGGTAAGTTATTTAAAAAGTGTAGCCACTCATGTACAGACCAATCAGCCGTTGGTAGTTGAGCTGCTGTTGTGTCGCCTTTCAACCATGCTGCTGTTGCAGTATCTACTTTATCAAATGCATCAGACGTAGGGTTTGGCGCATCACTTGGTAAGCCAGGCTCAAAAATCCATTCGTTTACTTTATCCATACTTACAACACCAGGGTACTTCTCAATTAAGTTAGCTTTTAAGTAAGTAACAAATTGCGCGGTAGTAAGTGATTTAAACGAAAACTCTTTAAAGTACGCTTTTACAAACGGGTCAAACTTATCGCGGCCATATTTGTTTTCTAGATAGATTAAAAATAACTGACCTTTAGTGTAAGGCACTGAGCTAAACGCATCGTCTGGGTCGCGGCCATTAAGCTTTAAATTAAGGCGTGTATCTGGTGCATCAATTGTTTTAATTTGTGCGCGTAAAGACGCTGAATCAAGTGCTTGTTCCATAACCGCACGGTCACGACCAAATACTTCTTCCATAATGCGGTTTTCAACGTACGAGGTAAAACCTTCGTTTAACCATAAATCTTCCCACGTTGCGTTAGTTACTAAGTTACCTGACCAAGAATGAGCAAGCTCATGGGCAATAAGGTTAACTAAGCTTTTATCACCAGCAACAACCGTTGGAGTTATAAACGATAAGCGTGGATTTTCCATGCCACCAAACGGAAAACTTGGCGGTAGCATTAATAAGTCGTAGCGACCCCATGCATATTCGCCGTACATAGCGTTTGTTTTGTCGATCATGGCTTGGGTGTCGTCAAATTCAGCAACTGAGGCATCTAAAATTGTAGGCTCAGCAAATATGCCAGTTTGGTGCGACATTGCTTTAAATTCTAAGTTACCTGCGCCAATAGCAATTAGGTAAGGTGAAATTGCTTGTGGCATATCAAAAATGTAGTCGCCATCTTTATAAAGCGCATCTTTGTTATCGGCACTCATTACAGCACGTATATCTTTTGGTGTATGAATTCGTGCAGAGTAAGTTACACGCATTGCGGGTGTATCTTGCACTGGGATCCAACTACGTGCATGAATTGCTTGCGATTGGCTGTACATAAATGGATGCGTTTTACTTGCCGTTTGCGTGGGTGTTAACCATTGCAGGCCTGAAGCTTCTGGACGACTGTTGTAGTAAATACGAACTACTTTAGCTTGGTTTTTAAACACAATAGTAAGCTTTGAGCCTTTAACGTCATCTCGCTTAGCTAAATCAAAAGTCGCCTTTTTCCAGTTACCACTTTGATCTTTGTACATTACTTTATCAATGTCTAAGTCGCGGGTATCAAGTACAAGCGTTCTACTTTTGCTGTTGTTCCACTGAAGAGTATGCTCAACAAAACCTTCTAACTGCTTGTCGGCAAAGTCGACATCTAAATCAAGGTTTAAGTGAGTAGTAACAACATCATCAAGGTTAGCATACGAGTTTTGGTCAATCGCATTAGCCATTGCTTGCGAACACATCCCCGCCATAGCGAGGCTTAAAAAAAGAGGTTTAATTTTCATCATTACTCTGAACACAAATAAAAAAGTGCTGGTTTTATATCACGATTGGCACGGTGGGTTGAGTGATTTTTACAATCTAGTGCCACATTTGCGACGATGAGGTAAACTATTGCGATTAGTTACCGGTATTTTTAGAGAGCTTTGTGGCGCATTCATTACACTCCTTACATACATTCGCATTAAACAGCCAATGCCAAAATTTTGTTGAAATTACTCAGCTTGAGCAACTTAAAACGCAAAGTTTTAGTACACCGTTTTGTTTGCTAGGCGAGGGCAGTAATACCGTATTTTTAAATGACTACATGGGTACGGTTATAAAAATAGCCTTAAAAGGGATTAAAATTACTGATCGTGAGAACGACACACTAATAACTATTGCCGCAGGCGAAAACTGGCATCAACTAGTCAGTTATTTATTAGAGAAAAATATACCCGGGCTTGAAAATTTAGCACTTATACCGGGCACAGTGGGTGCATCGCCGGTACAAAATATTGGTGCTTATGGCGTTGAGATAGCTAAATTTATTGAGTTGGTAGAATACTTTGATATAACCACTAAAACTATGCACTCACTAAATAACGAGCAATGTGAATTTGCTTACAGAGACTCAATATTTAAACATGCCCTTAAAAATAAAGCGGTGATCACGCAAGTGCATTTAGCGCTTCCAAAAAAGTGGCAACCAGTATTAAGTTATGGCCCCCTGCAGCAGCTCTCAAGCATTACCCCGCAAGCAGTATTCGATCAGGTTATAAAAACGCGCAATAGCAAATTACCTAACCCATATACACTTGCCAATGCGGGTAGCTTTTTTAAAAACCCAATAATTACTAACCAGCAGTTAGCTGAGCTATTAAAGCAGTTTGCAGATTTACCTCATTACGAATATGGGCAAAGCCATCACAAGGTCGCAGCAGGTTGGCTAATCGATAAAAGTGGTTTAAAAGGGCACCGCGAGGCCGGTGTAGAAGTGCATGAACAACAAGCGCTAGTGCTTGTTAATCACGGAAATAGTGAAGGTAGTGACCTAATAAAAATGATTAAACACATTCAGCAAGTGGTTTATATGCGCTACAACATTATGCTTGAGCACGAAGTACGTTTGATAGATTCGTGCAGCGAATGCCATATTAACGCGGAGCCTGAGCAATGAAAGCACCTGATGGAAACAAACTCGCTATTTTAAATGCACTCAACCAAGGAGGCTTTGTATCTGGGCAAGCCTTGGGTGAAAAGCTAGGAATTAGCCGAGCTGCGGTTAGTAAACATATTAAAACGTTACAAGAAATGGGCTTGGATATTTTTAAAGTGACTGGCAAAGGCTATTGTTTGAATAGTCAGGTGGGCCTTTTAAATAAAACGCAAATTGATCAACACTACAAAGCGCTAGGTGATAATACGGCCAATGTAGAAGTACACCCTATTATAGATTCGACCAACAGTGAGCTTATGCGCCGTATACAGGCTAAAACAGCGCTTGAGTCTGGGACTGTTATTGTTGCTGAAATGCAGCAAGCAGGGCGCGGCCGACGCGGCCGTGTTTGGCAATCCCCATTCGGCGCTAATTTGTATTACAGTTACTTTTGGCGTTTAGATGACGGGCTTCAAGCTGCAATGGGTGTATCAATTGCAGTAGGCCTTGCAGTTTATGATGCAATTAAAGCGTTATACCAAATTGACGTAGAGCTTAAATGGCCTAACGATATTTATATAAATAAGCAAAAGCTTGCAGGTGTATTAGTTGAACTCGACGGACAGCCGCAAGGTCCTTGTCAGCTTGTGATTGGTATAGGTATTAATTTACAAATGCCAGACAGCTTTAGCCAACATATAGACCAAGCGTGGACCGACTTAAATCAACATACTCAACAGCTAGATAAAAACCAGCTAGTGGCATCGCTTACTCATCATTTAGAGCAGCGTTTAGTGCAGTATCGTCAAACAGGTTTGCAAAATATGTATGAGCAATGGAATTCACTCAATGCATTTGCTGGTGATTATGTTGAGCTTAATACAGGGCACCGAAGCTGGCGTGGAATATGTGAAGGTATTGACCCACAAGGTGGAATACGAATTCGCCAAGATGGTGAAGTAAAAAGTTATTACGGTGGGGAAGTCTCCCTCAGAAAGGCGCAAGTATGAGATTACTGATCGACGTAGGAAATACATCACTAAAAGCTGTGCTGTGGGGTAACGAGCAAGCACAACCAGCAGATATAAATAACCTACCTTGGTTGCAAATAACCGAAGTGATTTATGCGTGCGTAGGGCGCAGTGATTTATTAAACGATATTCTAATGCAAGCGGCTAGCAATAATATTACTTGCTTTGAAGCCAAAGTAACCAAAACGCTTGGAGATCTTGTATGCGCTTACGAGCACGTAGGTAACTTAGGTATCGATAGGTGGCTTGCGCTTATTGCAGGCTTTACATTATACCCACATAAAGCATGCATTGTTATTGATGCAGGTACTGCCACCACAATTGACGTGCTTGATAGTGAAGGCCTACATTTGGGTGGCTGGATTTTACCTGGGCTTGATTTAATGACCTCATCGCTTACACAAAACACCCAACGTGTTTTTGATGACGGTAAAACACCATTTACTAATGAATTGGGTAAAAACACGCCAAACGGTTTAAAAAATGGTGCTTTAGTGGCAACCATCGGTGCAATTGAGCAAGCTAAGCTGAATTTAACGGCTCAAAAAACAGAACAAGCACCACAAATTATTTTTGCTGGTGGCTATGGCTCGCTATTGCAACAGCAATTTGCAGGAAGTATTTTTGATTCATTGTTAGTAATGAAGGGCTTAAATTATTGGTATGAATTAACCGAAACAGTATAAAAAAGTGCAAAAAACGTGTTTTCGCGTGAATATTGAGCATTTAAACTAAAAATTTACACTTTTTTTAATTTTATTGTTGCATCCCAATAAACCTTACTCTAATATCTCGCCCCGTACTAAAGCAGTGCCGACTTAGCTCAGCTGGTAGAGCAACTGACTTGTAATCAGTAGGTCAACCGTTCGACTCGGTTAGTCGGCACCACTTTCCTTTTACCGGAAGTGAATTAGTAGAGAATTATCGTGGAGGGGTTCCCGAGCGGCCAAAGGGATCAGACTGTAAATCTGACGGCTCAGCCTTCGCTGGTTCGAATCCAGCTCCCTCCACCACTTTATTCTTGACGGTTAGAGGTAGTTTAAGAACAGATTTTTATGCGGGCATCGTATAATGGCTATTACCTCAGCCTTCCAAGCTGATGATGCGGGTTCGATTCCCGCTGCCCGCTCCAGTTCTTGTGTTGCTGATATAGCTCAGTTGGTAGAGCGCACCCTTGGTAAGGGTGAGGTCGGCAGTTCGACTCTGCCTATCAGCACCAGTCCTAAGAATCTCCTTGATTACTTCCTTTATCTGTCAGAAAATACTATTTGAAAAAGATTAACTTAATCTACCTTTGGTGGATTATTTTCATATGTAATTTAGATACACAAAACTGATAGGTTCCGTCATGGCAAAAGAAAAGTTTGAACGCGTAAAACCGCACGTAAACGTTGGTACAATCGGCCACGTTGACCACGGTAAAACTACACTAACTGCAGCAATCACTAACGTACTTGCAAAAGTATACGGCGGTG